>QHYL01000171.1 GCA_003224105.1 Acidobacteriota bacterium
CCGAATGATCGAAAGGCAGGTCGAAGGCGTAGCCGTCATGACCTTCGGCATGGAGGATGCGCTGCTGGAGGATTTGAAGCTGCGACAGGTTCCTTTGGTTTTCGTTGATGTTGGTCCGCGTCGTCCGCGAGTCAGCAACCTGCGGATCGATTACCTGAGCGGTATACGCCAGGCAGTGCAGCACGTGGCGGCGCTGAGACACGAGAGAATTGCCTTCATCACGGGGCCTCATGTGCTCAAATCTGCGATGGCCCGTAAACAGGCGTTTTTGAAGGCCATCCATGAAATCGGGCGAGATCCAGACATGGAACTGATTGTAGAAGGGAACCACACTATGGAGGGAGGACGCCTGGCTTGCGGCCACCTGCTGGCGCTGGCCAAAAAACCTACAACTATTCTCTGTTCCAACGATATGACGGCGATCGGAGTGATGAGAAAGTGTTATGAAGACGGCATATCGATTCCGAGAGATCTTTCCGTCGTCGGTTTTGATGATATCCGATTAGCGCAATTCATGCTCCCGCCTTTGACCACCGTGCAAATGTCTCAAGCGGAGTTAGCCCGGCTCGCTTTCGATGCGCTGTTGGCCGAAGTAGAACGAGAGGAGCCACTTCCGGAAGGATCCGAATATGTGTTGAAGACCGCACTAATCGAGCGTGAGTCCACGGCCATTTGCCGTGAATGCGCCCGCGAGCCGCAATCGGACGGCAAGAATCAGCGCGGCTATGCCGACCACTGAATTGTAGTGTAGGAGCGCGCCGGAACCTCGAACTTCGTCCGGCCATTGGCAGTAGCGGGTTTCGCAAACGTTTGCGGAGCTACTCTTTGGGGAGCTTCGAAGGTATTGAAAGCCTTCAGGTCTGTTCCGGTCAACACGGTAGCGACAAGCACTTCACCAGGGCTTTTGTCCTGCCAATTGATCTCTACGAGGTGCGGTTTGGACAAGTCACGATTCAAAACGAAAATTGCCACTTTCCCATCTTGCGGATTCATGGTGCCTGCTACGTCTATATATGGCACTTGGCCCAAGCTCGACACCTCATACGTTGGGGATTCCACCAGCAAATTGAGGACCGAGCCGCGCGCATATTGAAGCCCCCAGTTATAGGGATAGTAGATGGTCTGGCGAAGCAAGCCGTTCGCATTGGTCATGATTGGCGCGATGACATTGATTAACTGGGCCAGACAAGCCACTTTGACGCGATCGGCATGGCGGAGCAGAGAGTTGACCAAGCCCCCGACAAGCAGGGCGTCTTCAAGGTTGTACACTTCTTCCAGCAAGTGCGGAGCTTCCCGGTGATGGCCATTGGTGGCGTCGCCGCTGCGGGCACGGTACCAGACGTTCCACTCGTCAAAGGAAAGCCACAATTTCTTTGGCGAGCGTTTATGTCCACGCACGAGGTCGCAAACGGCAACCGTCTCCTCGATTTGGCGTTCCATGCTTAGATTCATAGCCAGGAACTTCGCGCTGTCGCCACCGGTGTCCTGCGGCGTATTGGTGAAATAGCGATGCAACGATAGACCATCCACGTACTCATAGCATTGCTCGAGAACTTCGCGATCCCATTCCAAATAAGTGGGCATGAACGGGCCACTTGACCCGCACCCGATGAGTTGCAGCGAAGGATCGACATACCTCATCTGACGGGCAGCGTCCTGAGCTTTCATTCCATACTCTGTCGCTGTCATGTGACCGATCTGCCAGGGACCATCCATCTCGTTGCCAAGGCACCAGTGTTTCACTCCATAAGGCTCCGCAAATCCATGCTTGCGGCGAAGATCACTCCATTTCGTTCCTTGATCCAAGTTGCAATACTCCACGAGAGCCGCTGCTTCCTCGGGCGTTCCCGTTCCAAGATTGAGGCCCATCAGCGGCTCGGCGTGCACGGCCCTGCACCAAGCCATAAATTCATTCGTACCGAACTGATTTGTGTTGATCGAGTTCCAAGCCTTATCAAGCACGCGCGGACGGCCCTCCCGGGGGCCGACGCCATCGAGCCAGTTGTATCCGGAAACAAAATTGCCGCCCGGATAGCGAATGATGGGAACTCCCATCTGGCGGATTTCTTCCATGACGTCTTTACGGAAACCGTTTGCATCCGAAAGCTTTGAACCGGGATCGTAGATACCTTCGTAAATCGCACGCCCCAAATGTTCAAGGAACGATCCGAACAGATTGCGGTCGAGCGGCGCCGTCATACGACGTGAATCCAGGTAGACCTTTGCTATGTCCCCGGCGCCTGCCACAGTTTGACCGCGCAGGGAGGAACCCCTAAATAGAGATGTCAGGCCCCAGGCCATTCCTGCGTTCGCAGCTTGGCGCAAAAAGCGCCGCCTATCTTCGGAAAACACTTGTTTGCTCTCCATGCGTTGGTCACACGAAAATGCCGCCTGAAATGTGCAGGTTCCCTGCCCCGGCGAACCAACTAAGCCGATGGTGTCAGAGCGATCCAAACTCTGGCTGCCTCATCCGTTTTTTCGCAGCATGCGGGCAAACGTTTACCACACATTACGTATCGCCCGCAAGCTGACAGCTAATCTGACAGCTAATCGCGGTGGCAAGGTTCGCGCTCCTTAAGACCCAAGAAGGCGTCTCTTTAGCGTTCGGGAGATTTGTCTTGTTCTCGCAGCAGGACCAATATCTGGCGCGCGGCAAAAAGCCGCATCCTCGGCATAATCGTCTCCAACATCGAATTGACTGCAGCGACATCGTCCTGTGCCCACTGTTGCATAAGCGCTTTGGGCTGCACCGGCCAGCGCTCCAAGGTTGTTGGGATCAATTTTCAGCGCGTGCTGGAAGGCAATGAAGGCACTCGAGTTGTCGCCCTTTCCGGAGAGAGCGATCCCCTGAAAAGTCCAGAGTTGTGCGTTGTTCGGCGATCCTCGTAGGGCAGATCGAGTGAGCTCAACCGCTTTGTCAAAGTCTCGATTTCCAAGGGCCGTTCGGATGGCCACGGCGGGATTCTCTGTCTGTACCTGTCCAAACGCGCCGCAGACAAGAAAAAGGAGAACGGCTATGACTGTGGTCCGAACCCGCATAGGCCTCTTGCGCAGAGAATACTGCATCCGGGAATGTGTTTGCAGTTTGTCCCGCAACATTTTTAGAGTTATAGGTTATCATGCAAGCGCTTTCATGAAACGAGGAGTGGGTATATGAAATGCATGACCAGGCGTCAATTCGCAAAGACTGCAATAATTTCGGCTGCGGGCGCGCGGTGGGCCGTCCGCTCGGTACCGACTTGGGCCGATACGCCAGCTATGCCGATTTCGCCCCGGCTCTCCGTTTTCCCGTATTCCAGTGTGCAGCTTCTCGACGGCCCCTTCCGCGCTCAATTTGACCAAAACCATCAGCTGTTTCTCCATGTCGACGAAGATGGCCTCCTCAAACCCTTCCGTCAGCGTGAGGGATTGCCTGCTCCAGGGCCGGACCTTGGCGGTTGGTACGACAATGCGGACGATTTCAACCACGAAAACAATTTTCACGGGTTTATTCCGGGGCACAGCTTCGGCCAATATTTGTCGGGATTAGCGCGCGCTTATGCTGTTACAGGGTCGAAACCAACGCAAGCAAAGGTTCACCGGCTGGTGAAAGCGTTTGGCGAAACGGTTGAACCAACCGGAAAGTTTTACGTTGATTATCGGCTACCCGGCTATACCTTTGACAAGACCTGCTGCGGATTGATCGATGCACACGAATTCGCCGCGGATCCAATCGCTTTGGAGGTGCTCAAACGCGCGACAGAAGCGGTGCTGCCGCACCTGCCTGAAAAGGCTCTGAGCCGCGCTGAACAGGAGGCGCGGTGGCCGCACAAGGACATTGCCTATACGTGGGATGAAACTTACACGCTTCCCGAGAATTTCTTCCTGGCGTATCAGCGCAGCGGCGACAAACGCTATTTCGAACTCGGAAAACGCTTCATCTATCACGAGTATTATGATGCGCTGGCAAGAAACGAGAATGCTCTGCCGGACAAACATGCTTATAGCCACGTCAACACGCTCAGTTCGGCGATGCAGACCTATTTCATGCTTGGCGATGAAAAATATCTGCGAGCTGCGGCCAATGGCCTGCGTATGGTTCAAGAACAGAGCTACGCCACGGGAGGATGGGGGCCCAACGAAGCCTTCGTGGAGCCAGGCAAGGGATTGCTGGCCGCCAGTCTGGGCACGACACATGCGAGTTTTGAAACTCCTTGCGGAGCCTACGGACATTTCAAAATCACCCGCTACTTGTTGCGCGTAACGGAGGATTCCCGCTACGGCGACAGCATGGAACGCGTGCTGTACAACACCATCGCCGGTGCCAAGCCGATTCTTCCTGACGGGACGAGTTTCTACTACTCCGACTACAACCAAAGTGACGCCAAAAAGGTCTACTACAAGGACAAATGGCCTTGCTGTTCGGGCACGTTCCCTCAGCTGACGGCGGACTACCGAATCAGCTCCTACTATCAAGGAAAAAACGCAATCTACGTCAATCTGTTTTTGCCCTCGAAACTAACATGGATGCAAAACGGCAGCCATTGCAGTCTCACGCAAACCACTCAATATCCGAAGTTGAACACGACTGAGCTTCGCTTTCAGCTTGCCCGTCCTGAAAGTTTCACGGTTCATCTTCGAGTTCCGAGTTGGGCCGATGCCAAAACGCGAATCTCCGTCAATGGCAAGCGCGTGGAAGGTGAATTGACGCCCGGAAAATTCTTCGCCGTAACACGAACCTGGAAGGACGGCGAACGCCTGGAGTTTGAAATCGGAATGCCACTGCGCCTCGAAGCAGTCGATACGGAAAACCCGGACCTCGTGGTCCTCCTGCGCGGGCCGCTGGCCTTGTTTGGCACGGGAGATCTCTCTGTTCGACTGACCCGTGCGCAACTACTCAGAGCAGGCGCTTCGACATCAGGTTCCGACGATTTTGTCGTGCTGACCGACAATGGGAAACGGTCGTTCCGTCCTTTCTCTGCTATCGTTGAAGAGCCCTATCGTCTGTATCACAAGGTGAGCAGCTGAAGTACGCGGATGGAAAGCCGAGGTCATCGTTAACGAGTCCTATCGCTTGTTCCACAAATTGAGTCGCTAAAGTGTCCAGGCAGAAAACGAGCGCTACATCACGAAACGCCTATCACCTCTTTCGACAGATCAAGCGCTGGGTATCTGAGCACTGGGCTAAAGAGCCGAACATCCGGATTCCCGTATTGGGATTTCTGGACAGATCCAGCGGTGCCGTAAGTGGTTCTGCGTAGGCAGAACGACATGCATTCAGCACCAGAATTAACGTTCCCCTCATGACTAGCAGTTTGCCAATAGATGCGCCGTCTACAAACTCAATGTTGTTTCTGGATGCAGCATTCTCGAAGATCAGATACCCGTGCGCGTCCAAGGTGCCCATTGGCCCCGCAATAGCCTCGGTCCCCCGGTACAGGTTTTAGCCCGTACAACGGTTTCGCAAAGCGCCGCTTTATTTGTAGAGGTCGAGCCTAACGGTTTCGCGGACCGCTGGACAGGCAAAAATTTGAATCGGGATAAAATGGGATAAAGGCTTTGGCCAAACAGAAACTGGACAGCCTATTTAAATTCAATGTTACGTTTGGTTTAG
This sequence comes from Acidobacteriota bacterium, assembly GCA_003224105.1. GTDB lineage: Bacteria > Acidobacteriota > Terriglobia > Acidiferrales > UBA7541 > Acidiferrum. The sequence goes on from QHYL01000171.1 coordinate 5,594, forward strand.
TGCGGAGGAGGTGGGATTCGAACCCACGAAACCCTTTCGGGTTTAGCGATTTTCAAGACGGGTGATTGCGCTCCGGCTCCGGCCTAACTTGATGATAACACTAGATAGCGTTCGGCTCGTTCTGGCCGGTTTGGGCACGGTTGGCAGCGTATTGGGATAAATTGGGATAAAGGCTGATCCCGATACGCGGAAAACACAGATTCGAACCCCCTTCGGCGCCATGAAATGAATCGGTAGCGCAAATAATGGCGGAGAACGGTAGCGACGAAGAGAGGGACAAAGCGCTATCAAAAAGGTGACTGCGCTCTTCGACCGGTCTACGCCGCGTCCAGTGCTCCGATCTCTATTGAGCCATCATCGAACCGCTTGGCTGCGTTGAGGTGTACGTGCGAAAGGGAAGGATTCGCGCCAAGGGCGGTCCTTACTTCCTCGATGAATTCGGGGCTGGCGTTATAGCCAACCGTCACGCTCAAAAGACAGTCGGGGGGAATCGCAAACAGAAGTACATCCGTTGCAGTGTTGTCTTTGCCGACTTTGCAAGCCGCGCTATTGAAATTCAGAATGATTCGCCACCCGCTCTCGTACTCCCACTTCGTCTCCTTCGTGTAGAAGTAGGCTTGCGCGGTAATCCCAAGAAGATACGCGGGAGTACGGTCGGTGACGTAGGAGATGCGCCGAAGATGGCGAAAATCATCGTCCCGCGAGATTTTTTGATTGAACCATCGATGAGCGGAATCAAACTCCACAAGGAAGCCACGACCTTGATCGGCGTACCGTTTCCACATGCATGTGCTCGTGGCGAGGTCCGAGAGAGACAGAATTCCAAAATTCTTATCGGCTGTTTCGTAGATTGTTTGGATGGTTCGCGGAAGATTTTGTTCGCCCTTACCGCGCTGCTTTTCCATATATTCGGGCCCTTGCTTTTCTACGAGGTCCATCAAGCCTGGACGGAGCACATCGGCCCTTTCCCGAAATCTCTCTTGAAATACCGCAGACGTGGCCAACGCGTTGATCGGCGGTTTGAACTCCTCGATGTCGTTCATTACCGATGCTTGGCTGAACCGGATCAAGCCCTTCCTGAGCACGCTGGAAGCGCGTTCTGGCGGCATGTATTTGTAGAGTCGGGCATGGACGCTGTTCATGTCCGCATCTTACCCACCTCTGTGCGACTCGTCGTCCGATATAATTGAATTCGATGACAGCAATTCACAGCTCCGAAACTCTTGCCGAACGAATGCTCCGCGAGGCGCGATGGGCTGGCAAAGACGCGTACCCGGCCCATGCAGAATACTACGTTGAGCCGAGATCCCTCCTCCGAGAAGTGACCGCCTGGACTGCGAAGTCGGCTGCTGCCTTCGAGTCTGCCCTCCACTGCATCAATGAGATGGAGCTCGAAATTGAATCATTCCGGTACTTTCCTGAACAACTCATCAAGAGACGGATGGAGAGTCGAGTTCTGGACCGCCATGCCTACGATGAAGGCCATCCTCGGCACATCCAACTCTTGGAAGATGCGCGGACTAATATTTTAGAGACTCTCTCCACTCCTGGATCGTGGCCCCCGACACGGAAACGGACAAGGGCAACAGGTTATTCGCAGTTCGATTCCCGTGAATGCTATTTCGGTCAGGCCGCTGACATCGCGGCGGGTTTAGCGCGGCATGTATATGAGACAGAGAAACTCGTCACTATAGTCTCGCGTTTCGAGCAGGTAACTCACAACGGCGAGCGGATGTCCCTGAAAGGCGCAGAAGAGCAGATGCGCCGGACTCAACTAGGGAATGGATGAAGATTATGCTGTGGTTTTCTTCCCGGCTCTTATGACTTTGTTCCTGTCGAGCCGCTGGAGCTACCAGTATTAGAAGAGCTTCCTGAAGGGCCAGAGCCGCCCGATTGGTTTGTTGGTGCCTGCGTTGGCGGTTGAACAGGTGTAATGGCAACAGGCTGACGCCCACGATCTTCAGTGCCCGAAACAGGGGTCATTGCAACGGGTGATCGGCCTTTTTCGAGATTCGTCTGAACTGGTGTAATGGCGACTGGCGCTCTTCCCTCTCTTACGCGCACGATCTTTTCATTCTTGTTCACAACGGCCTCCTCTTCAGCCAAGGTTTTTCATGCAGAATACGACTGTACAAATTATACCAGCGAGGAAGAACGCGGCGGCGGCCCAAGTGAACCAATTGAGCACAATTCCGGCTGTGCTCTTTTTCGTCAAAAAAGGTTTCGTCTTTCTTTTCGTAGTAGTGCTGTAAGTATTCCAAGTGCTTGTTCAGGGCAGCCACGCTCAGACGAAAAGAAAACACGGTAATCACAATGCAAACCGCAAAGCACAACCAGGAGGCGTAGAGAACAAAATGCCATCGGGTTGCTGGCAGACGAACGATGTCTTTAATAAACGCTACTGAGAATCCGAGTGCGGC
>QHYL01000423.1 GCA_003224105.1 Acidobacteriota bacterium
CTCGGGACTGACGCGCGAATTTATGGCTATGTGGCGACTTCTTCGCCGGAAGCGATTGAAGTTGCAATGCCATACATCCTGACCTGCGTGGAAAACTCCGAGCGAGATCCATGGCTCTTTCTCCTAGAGTTTCTTTTGGAGGGTGCCTTGGAAGTGTTGTTCGGCCTGATTGAGTTCTTTTGAGTTTTGTTGTTGGGCTAAAACGCAACAATTCGCCCCGAGAAATCGGGGCTTTTTGTTTTGAGGTAGGGAATGGAACAGCAAAGCACGATTGCAAACCCCGGCAACGGCGCGAGCACGCCACACGATTTGTTCTTACTGACCGATGAGCAAATCCTCGAGATCGAGCCGGAGAATGAGGCTGCAGCCTCTCCGCCATCTGAAACGCATCCCCAGAGCGCACGCCAGGATTCCTCTTCGGCTCCGGCTCCGCGGAATGACGGGTCGCAGGTTGCATCCTCGTATGCTGGAGCCGGGGAACACGGATCACGGAACACGGGTCACGACAGACAGGCAAGAGTATCTGTGACACCTGAGCCTCCGCCGTGGCTCGCGACACAAATGAAAGACCCCTGGAGCGGCGAAGAGGCACGCGAGCTTTGGAATGGGGTGCTGCAAGCGCGCCAGGAAGCGGCGGCGTATCGCGCAGCTTTTGCGACGCCCGAGGATGCGCGCGCACTAAAAGAATTGTACCCGGGCGGCGTCAACG
>QHYL01000424.1 GCA_003224105.1 Acidobacteriota bacterium
AACGTGGCGAGTGGTGCAGCGTCTTTTGTAGGTGCGCGGCATGCCGCGCCCGCGTCTGGCAGCACGGTGGCCGAACAAGCCCACATGGCCGCCTACGCCGCCTTTGAAAAAGGCGCCAACGAAGATTTGGAGCGCAGCGTCGGTGCCACGATCGCACATACCATCCAACAGGCTTTGCCAAATTTGGGGAAGGACGAGGGAAAGGCAACTGTAGAGGCACGACATGTCGTGCCCCTACAGGAACGTCTTGGCGCCGCCGTGCGCCAGGACGTCGAAGCCGCCCTCAAAGGAGATCGCCAGCTCGGCGAGCAAATCGCGCAAATTCTTTCCGTGCGCCGTTTCGATAACGAAACGCGCGCGCAAGTCGTCCGCTTGATCGACGACCGCGCTCGGCAACTTGTGCCGAGCGCAACGAAGCGTGTTCTCAATGACTGGACGCAGACCACACTCGCCGCGCATCGCGGCAGCGCGGCGCGCGCTGACGCGGCTTCAACAAGAAGGGAAGTCGAGCCAGTCAGATCTGATTCCGGAAGGGCATCCGCGGCAGCAAATTCGCCGCGAACCTCGCAGACTCGGGCGGGAACGGATCCGAATCGCAATACTACGCGCCCCGACTCGCGCCGCGTCGACTATCGCAAGCTCAGCGACGAGCAAATCCTCGAGCTGTAGCACAGAAATTGCGGATGAAGAATGTCTATTGAGTCGCGGCACGTGCCGCCCCCGTGCGATCGGAGATGACCAGTGCCGCAGACGAACCCACGACCTCAAAACGGCGCTAATGAATCCTTGCTCGACCGCGCTATCGACAAATTCAAGCCGCAACCAGGGCCACCGCCGAAGCCCGCCGCTCCGTCCGCGAAAGGCAACCGCGCCTGGGAAGAATCTGTGGAGCAACACCACGTTGCCCCCGGCTTGACGGTGCACGATGTGGGTTTGAGCGTCTTCGGCGAAACCTGCTCGCTCCACGACAGGCCAGGCTCCAATGAGCCGATTGGCGCCGCCCGCCAAAGGGTGGCCCACGCGATGATTAACGACGCGGAGTTATCTCACCGAACGGGCAAGCCCCGCAACGCTGTTCATCCGCCTGTGCAGCCATCGGAAAACGTGCTGCGGAGCCCTGATGAGCGCGCCGCATACGAATCCTCGTTACGCGCTGCACGCGAGGGGTATCTCAGCGGTCATGACCCAACCAACGGTGCAACGCATTTTAATATGCGTCCGAGGCCTGATCGTTCCAACTGGAAATTCCCAAATGGCACTTCCGAGGGCCTCACGATGAGCACTCACTCCGGACCGTATGACAATTCGCTCCCGAATAGAAACGCGCCCGCCCACACCACTTGGTTGAATACGTATTTCCCGGACGCGAACGACAAAAAGATACGACGAAAACGTTGAGATATCTGGTGAACTAGGCCTAATAATCTTTTTCTATAACGATGTTCTTGGCCGACTCGATACAAATATCCTGCATCCATCCCTTGTGTTCCGGCTCTAGGGGACAAATTTCAAAATCGGCGAACACTGGTGGTGGAATAGCCCACATGATCCCTGTTGCTCTCTTGTGGCGTCGATTATCGGCTTCATAGGCTCGGTCTAATTCTGTGGGAAACTTGGGGTTCTCGATCTCATCGTCGGTACGAGGAGGGTAGCGTGACGGTCCATTTATGACGGCGAGGATTCGCCGCGTGCCGATCTTCCAGAGGCGGAATGGCGGGGTCCCTTCCCAGATCGACAGCCGGCCGTGGGTCCAATAGCACAGCGCGGCGTTCTCGGGCGTTTTGCACGGAATCTTGCTCGCGCTGCGACTCGAGGGGGCCTTTGCGGATGGCTTCGCTTGCTCCTGCGAGGTTGTGTCCGTTACCGCCGTCGCGGGCGCTTGCGGTGCAACTGGAGCACCGGCCGCGATCAACGCCGCCAGGGCGAGCAGTATCAGTGTGCCGAGCACAATTCTCATGCAGTAAAAGTAACACACCGGTAACAAAATGCGGGTCTAGGTCTGCCGCGTTGACTCCCGCAAGCTGTCCGATGAGCAAATCCTCAATTCGTGAGCGTTCTCTACTGATACTAGAGCGTATTGCACAACCTCTCTGAGTTGTTGAATCCATTGGGTCAAGACCGGGTTGTGTAATAGCTTCTAGTGGAAAGGCCCGAGGATCGAGAAGAGTACGACCAGCAAGCCTATCGCGATGACCGCGAGAGCCAGTACCGCGCAGATTAAGTACAAGTATGCACGCCGACTCCTGGCCTTTCGAGCTTCCCGAAAGTCTCGCGCGCAAATTTGTAGTGTGTAAACTGCAACCAGAAATAGCAGCCCGACTGCAGCGTATCCCGACAGATCCATCTTTGTGTTGTCTGCGCCGTCGCGATTCTGTCTCGGTATGCTTCGACAGCGCCAGTAAAGCAGATTGAGCCCCGATTTCTTCTAAATCCTGTCAGCGTGGTTCCAGGTAAAGCAACACAGAATTTTTTCCGGCGCCTTCTCAAGAGACGCCCGTGCGATTCCGCAGACGCATACCTGACCCTGTGTAGAGGCCGGCAGTCCTTCACCCGGCCTCTACATACGGCCTCGCGTGCGCTCTCGAAGCGCTACCACGCTTCGTCCCAACGGAACGCACCCATCCTAAGGAGAACAACAGATGCCAGCACAAGCGAACGCGAACGTCGTCGCGTTGCAGCTCGAGAAGGTGCGCGACAAAGTACCTCTCTTGTATGAACGTGACGACATTTTACTCACCATGATCCAGCAGCGCGGGGACGTGGAGAAAGTTTCCAGCCGCAACATGCGCCTGCCTTTGCAGGTGAATCCCGGCGGCAAAGCCGGCTCGTACAACGCCGACGGCGGCGATCTCGGCCGCGGCTCCGGCACGGCCTACGATGTCGCCCAGGTCTCGCCGATTTTCTTCCGCTTCGCGATTGAAATCACGAAGCTGGTGGAATACGCGACCACCGGCCGCGAGCGCGCCGTCGAAAACGCCACCAAGCGCGAAGTGGCCAACGGCATGAAGCAATTCCGCGCGTTTCTCGACAAGCTGATGCAGACCGCCGGCAACGGCGTCCTCGGCGCCATAAGCTCGTTCGCCAGCACGACTTGGACCATGTCCACGCCTCCCGGTGCGGCGCTCGTTTACGTCGGCCAGACGATTCAAGTCTACGACTCGACGCTGACCACCAACCGTGGCACCGCCAACGTCGTCGCGGCCGATCCCATCAGCGCCACGCAGACCATTACTGTGGATGCCAACCCCGCCGGACTCACCAACGGCGACGTCATCGTTCACGACGGCCTCTCCGGAGCGCAGCCCGTGTCGCTCTTCGGCATCAAGTATCACCAGAACAACGCCACGACGGGCACCTGGCTCAACCTCAACCGCGCCACATATCCTGTGCAGCTCGCCACGCCGCGCGTCAACGCAGGCAATGCCGCGCTCACGCCGAGCAACGTGCGCCTGGCCATCAACAAGGTCCGAAAATCGCTGGGCATCAACCACATTGCCAAGCTCATCGCCTACATGGCCGTCGAGCAGGAGCATGCCTGGGAAAATCTCGGCATCACCGTGTCACAAATCATCAAAGAAGGCGGCGCCCGCGATGGCAATGACCTCGACCTGCTCTTCAGCGGCCGCAAAACCATGAGCGGCATTCCCATCAAGTCCAGCGTCAACGCCGACCAGACCCGCGTGGACTTCCTCGACCTCTCGCACTGGGGCCGCGCCGTGTTGAAAGACATTGACTTCTACGAAGTCAACGGCAACACGGTGTTCCCGATTTACGGCGCCAGCGGCGGCCTCGCGGCGAGCTACATCTTCTATTTCGACACCGCGTTCCAGGTTTTTGACGACAGTCCAAGAACCGGCGCGTTCATCGACACCTTGGCCCGTCCGTCCGGCTACTAAGAACAACAGTAGACGTCAGTCGTGGCAACCGTAGGGGCACGACTATGTCGTGCCCCTACGAACTCTAATTGGAAGCAGCCTCTGTAGGGGCTCAGCAATGCGCCCCTGCTTGGCACAATCAGAACTACTCCATCCCAAAGATGTCCAGAGTCGTCATCGCCGTCGCCTTAGCAACCCTCTTCGTGGGAGTGGCAATTCTTGCGCACAACAGGCCAGCGGCATCGGGCAAAGCAGATCCGCTCGTGTTCGTCTTTCTTCGCGTGGATCCCGCGCGGGACGTCGCGATTCTCCGGCCTATGATTGCGCCGGACATTGGCGTGCAGCTCGACTCCGGCCCGCGCAATCTGAAACGCGGAACCGTGCTCCACTGTACGACTTCCATCCGGGAACATTCCGCGATTGTCGAGGAACAAAAAGAGAGCATCAGCGAGCTTCTTCTCGATTGTGGTGATCACAAATTCGTCGTAAAGGGCCTAGATTTTACGCAAGGCGCAAAATGATTCAGGTTCTCCGCGAAACGCGCGAAACGCCGGAGAATATCGCGCATCGTCTCGCGCGCGCCGGCGGAATCAATCGCTTCGGCGAACCGAATTACCGGGCCATCTGGGGCTGGAACCGTCTGGCATGGATTGGCGGCAAATTTGAGGACCGCGACGAGCATGGCGTACTGCTACGCGAGCGCATTGAACTTAGAGAAGAACCGAAATATCCCGCAGTGAATCGCTGGCACATCGAGCGCTGGCTTCCCCCGGAAGCTTACGGCTCGCCGCGTCAATGGTATTCACAGACCATCGAGCGCGAAAATGGCATCAGCGTTCCGGCGCTCGGCCCGTATCCTTCGCGGGGAGATTACGAGCATTGCTTCACCTTGGAGTGCGCGCGGGGGGAGTTCATTCGGCTCACGCCGACAGTTGCGGAACACATCGCGCGCGCCATCGAATTCTCGCGTGCACTGCCGCGCACCAAGACGCGCGCCCATTTGTACGAACGCGCGCACCGTAAAGAGCAACAGTACGAAAGCTGGGCCTACGACGTCCTCGACGATTCCGTCCCGGCCTTCCACAAACAACCCTTTGTGACGGTGCCGTAGCCGCAGTCTTTAGACCGCGGGATTTTTGGACGTTCCGTGCCGCGATGAACGTTGCTTGGAGACGATTCAACAAAGGCCCGCCCTCTGAAAAGGGCGGCTACATCTAATGAATATCATACGAATCGAGATTTGGCTGAAGGGTCTCCTCGCCGCTGCCATTAGTGGCGCCGCTGGTGGCGTGCTCACCGGCTTCGCGGCTGTGGGAATCGATCCGCAACATTTCAATTTGCAGGCGGGGATGGGCGCGACCATGCGCATCGCTGCCGCCGCCGCGCTAATCAACGCCGTCATCGGTGTTGCCGCGTATCTTCAAAAGTCACCGTTACCAACGGAATGAAAGGAACGCAAACGTGAAAAGCGACAAAGTTTCACTCTTCCCCGACGAACGCGTGGCGATTCACGCCAAGCTCGGCTCAATTCTGAAGGGCGGCGCCCCGGCGGAGATTCTTCTCGTGATTATCCTGCTTTTCGCGCTTCGCCCGGTCCCGAAGTGCAAAGCTCCAAAAAAGAAAGGGCAGCCAAAACGGCTGCCCTAAGAATGCTTACGCGTGCTAGACGCGCCTGTCAAGCAAGTACAGTATACACCCAAATGGCAATTCAAAAATCTCAAAAGTGTGAGAGTTTTGCGAGATGCTTCAAACTAGGAACCAGTTCTAATTCCGCGCGAAAGCGGAACGGAGAATGTGGGACTCGAACCCATGAGGCTGTCGCCAGCCCTCGCGCTTGACAGGCGCGTCCAGTACCCCCACTGGTAGCATCCTCCGAGACGACGCCTGTCCGCGTGCGTTCTTACAACGATTCGCGTGTGTTGTCAACTATTAAACGTCCCTAATTGATAGAGGCCCAGCTATGCCTGTCGTTGGTTCATCCGCGTACAACACCGCAGGACAAATCACGTCGCTCGTGCGCTCGCTGCTGAACGACTCGCAGGGCAACCTGTTCACCGATACAATCCTGCTGCCCTACGCCAATTCCGCGTATCGCAAAGTGCAACGCGCGCTCGGCAACGCCGGCGGTGGCGGCTTCATTCAGGATGACGCGCTCCTCGTCGTGCCCGCGGTCACGCAAACGGACACGTCGTTGCAAGTCTCCATTACCGATGCCACCGCGCCGCCCAATCAACTTCCTACGGATCTTCTTGTGCCGCTGAAAATCTGGGAGCGCCGCAACGGCTCGACCGACGATTTTCTGGAAATGGCAGACCTCACGCGCCACGGCGGCTTGCCTTCGCGCGCGCAGGACGTGACGCTGAGCGTTTGGGAATGGCGCGCCGACGGACTCTATTTCCTCGGCGCCACACAGGACACGCAAATCCGCCTGCGCTACGTCAAGGCGCATCCCGATTTCACCGACGCGACTTCGCCAGTTTTGATCCGCAATGCGCAAGAGGCCATCGCTTATGCGACGGCCGCGCTGGCTGCTTGGGCGCGCGGCAGCCCGCTCGCAGAGAAGTGGGATGACGCCGCAGCTGACGCCATCGAGGATCTCGTCAGCGCTGCCGTGCGCCGCGAGCAGCAGTCCGCGCGCCGCAGGCGCCCATTCTCGGCGCGCTCCGGTTACACACCATTCTAGAGGGAAGCAAAGGAAGTTGATGAGGCAAACGAAGCTAAGGAAGTAAAGGACTGCAGAACGCCGGCCCGATGGGCATGATTTTTCCTTTATCTGCTTATCTCATTTACTTCATTAACTTCACAGTTTTAGCCGCAGACAATTCTCCACGGAGGCTCATTATGCCCATTACCATCACCCTTACGCCCAACAACGTCGACGGGTCCGGCAGCAACTTGTTCTACGCCATCGGCACGCTTACGTTCTCGGGAAACTATTCGACAGGCGGCGACACGCTCGACTTCACCACCGTCGTCGACAAACTCCCGAGCACACAGATTATCCAAGTCTTTGCCGACAGCCAGAACGGCAATGGCGGTTACTACGTGCCGATCGCGGGTTCCGCGCTGAACAACTGGAAGCTCAAAGCCTTCAGCGGCGGCGGCACGGAAATCGCCGCGGGCGCCTATCCCGCCAGCGTTACTTCCGACATCGTCCAAATCACCATCACCGCTCGCAAGCTGCTGTAGCACAGCCATTCCTGGCTGTTCACCAACACTGCGGTGCAACGACAAAACCGCACAGGCAAGAGTGCCTGTGCTACTGCGAAGGTCACGCATGATACGATCAAAAATCGCGATGGGGTTCCTCTGGGCATGGCTGGCACTCTTGCTGCACGTGTTCCCCGGTGTAGTCGCGCCGGCGCATGCACAAGGCTCGCGCAAAGACGACATCGTCTTCAATTCGCGCGGAATTCCCCTTGCCGGCGCTACAGTGCGCGTCTGTGCCATGCCCGCCAGCGGCCAGCCTTGCCTTCCGCTTGCTCTGATTTATTCCGACGCCGCGCTCACCCAGGCGCTCGCCAATCCCACCACGACCGATGGCCTCGGCAACTATTCCTTCTACGCCGCGCCCGGCAAATACGAAATTGAAATCTCCGGCCCCGGCATCACTACGAAGCAGCTTCCTAACGTCATCTTGCCGAACGATCCTTCTTCTCCGACTTTCAGCGGCATTTCCGCGTTCTCTCTCAACCTCAGCGGGAACCTCACGGTGAACGGCAACACTTCGGTCATCGGCAATCTCGCCAGCGGCACTCTGAACCTCGCGAACCAAAGCACGCCACCCGGCGCAGCCGGTTCTGGCACCGTGAGTGTTTACACCAAGACGGCTGACAAACTTCTCTACTACAAGGACGAAACCGGCACAGAAACCGGCCCGCTCGGGGCCGGTGCGCAAACCAACGTCTCGAACAATTGGGCCGCGCAACAGAACTTCAACGCTAATCAGCGCTTCAAGGGGCCAAATCCCTACGTGGACATCACCGCCTTTGGCGCGCGCGCGGTGAATCCCAACACCACGCCTGCCGCGGTAGGCCTGACGGCTAACTGCACCAACGGCTCAGTGAGCGTGACCATCTCCTCCGCCAGCACGTTCGTTAACGGCGACGGCGTTGCGCTCTACGGCTGCGGCGCACCCCACGGCATGTCCACGCCTTCTGCGCCAACGGTGACGCCGAGCCTGTCGACTGCTGGCACGGGAACTTTGCTGAACACGCCGGGACCGACAGGAGCCACTACTTACAACTACCGGGTTATAGCGCGCGACCGTAACGGTGGGCTAACTGCGCCTTCAACTACTGGTTCTACGGCTACAGGAGCAGCGGCGCTTGGTGCAATCACTGTGAACGTCACGTCCATGTCCCGTTCGGGACAGACGGTGACCGTTACGACAGCGGCAGCGCACGGTTTCTTGGTGGGCTGTAGTACAGGGACGTGTGGCGAAGTCTTCATAGGTGGTGGTAACGCGCTTTCCGATACAACGTTTCGTGGATGGTTCAGTGTTACAAGCGCTGCTGATACTACTCACTTTACATTTACTGGGCCTCCGTCTACGGCACTTGGAGCATCCACATCAGCCACTGGCGGCACCGCCACCTTCTACAGCTCAAACTTAGTGTGCGTTCCTAGCGGCGTTGCCGGTGCGGTTTACTATGCCTTCTACAGTGACCGAGCTTCGGCGGGCACGTTTGCGCTCATTGGTGTGAGCAACGCTCTATCCGCGTCAGGAACGCAGGACCTGTGCGTTGAAGATTTCGGCTCGCCGATGATGGACAACCAGACGTTTCCTGCCATCTTTCCGTCATCATTCGCGGGGGCTAGCCCTCCAGCGGCGATGAGCGACAGTCTTTCCACGACGATTGCAAGTGGTGCGGGGACGACGACACTGACGTTAGCGGATGCAGCGGGAACGACGGTTAGCGGGGCGACGATTCGATTGGATGCCGTTCCGGCGATTCAAGCGGCGGCGGCGTCTATCACGTCTGGATATGGAACGTTGCACATCCCCGCCGATGCCTCCGGGAATCCGTTCGTCATCAATTCTTGGCTACAGCTCAGCGGGAACCTGCTTGCTGTAAGCCAATCGGGGGCACTCTGGCTGAACGACACGATAGAAACCGCCTCTTGTGGCCAAGGCTGCGCTAAGTGGATTGGCGACGTTCTTCCGCAACACCCGAACAGCGGCACGAACGTTGGCTGGAGCCCAATGCCGCGGGTCAGCATTAACTCCGCGCACCCAGGATTTTTCATCAGCGGCTCACCCCAGGCTGTTCATATATCCCACATCAATGTGCATGGCGTTCCTGTTAATGGGACTTTGGGGATACTGACGGAGGCTGGGCAGAACATCACCCTCGACTGGGTTGATTGCGACCCTGGCAGCGGCGTAAACGACTACATGAGTTCGTGTTTCCAATTCCGCTTGAATCCCGGCAACAACTCGCCGGGTAACATCACGTTGGACTTCGTGGGCATGTCTCCAGGCGGCGGTGCCGATGGCGTCTCGCACACCCCGACCGCTTACTGCCGCAACTGCGGGAACATGATTGTTACTCATGCGTATTCCGTACATCGAGGAATGCTTTATTGGGGCAATGCCGCCATTCAGCTTGGGGTCGGGGGAGTCGTCTACATCAACGGCGGCGGGAGCCCTTTGCTGACAACTTACAGTTCTTTTGGCTCTGCGGTCATAGGCACGATCGTCTTGGATACGATCGCCCATCCCTGTGTGGCAGCTCTGACCAATGGCAGCGGTTTGGTCGGCGTGCAATTCGTGAATGGAACGTGCGCTCCAAGCAGCGGCGTTCTCCCTGTTTCCGGCAACTACAGCTCCATAGCGGCGGCAGGAAGTAATTCTTTACTTACGACATTCTCTAATCAGAAGACGCTCATTACGACGAGCATCGGCTCCGGTGTTGTTGTGGCGCAGGACTACAAGAACACTTTCGATGTAATCGGTCCGAGTTACGCTTCGTTTATTAATAATGTGCCGATGGCCGCGCCGGCGTGCTCGGTGGGCGCTGGAGGGTCGTTGACGGTAGGCTCTAACTACACGTTCTTCGTGGTTCCGGTTTGGCAAAATGGACAAGAGGGGCAGCCATCTTCTCAGTCTTCCGCATGTACGCCGACTTCGGGGAATCAGACCATCACCATCAACTGGAGCACGGCCCCGGGGAATCCCAAAGGCTACGACCTGTACTACTGCATTACGCCCTGCGGCCCCGGTGTGGCCGGTGCCGGAGCATCCAGCAATTTCGCTAATCCTCAGTCGCCGGCGGCAACGTCATTGGTATGGTCAGCAGCAGGATTCAATACGGCTGTCGCCTCCGGTGTATCCAGAGGCGGCCCCACGATGCTGATGTCGGGAACGCAGGGGATTTCTACACCGGCTTTAGCGTTTGCCGGCAGCTCCATCAATCCGCCAGCAAGCGGATTCACCGCCCCGCGCAACATCTCCTTTCCCGACAACAGCGGCATGATTCCCGTCTCGAGCTATCAGAACAACGCCTATGACAACGCCACCCGCGCAAACGGCGCCATTGGCTCCAATTGGACGGTAACCAACAACGGAATCAACATCAGCTCGAACAGTTTTGTCGGCACGGCAAGCACGAATGACGTTGCCTACTGGGCCGTCAACACATTCAGTCCCGCGCAGTTCTCGCAGGTCACCCTTACCGCGCTCAACGGCACCACGGATTTTCCCGGTACAGCCGTTTTGCTTTCCGGTAGCGGCGGCGCAACCCATGGTTACAGCTGCGTGGAGGACACCACAAACATTTTCATTCAAAAGATCACCGGTACGACGAACACCACGCTCACCAGCTCTGCCGCCACGGGAACTGCCGGCGACATCCTCCGGCTGGAAGTGGATAGCGCCGGCAATCTCACCTGTTACAAGAATGGCGTCTCGACTCTAACGGCGAGCGACACGACGTACACATCGGGCTCGCCCGGTCTATTTTTGTTTGGCACCGTGGCTACGTCGAAGAACTGGAGCGGCGGCAACCTCCATCCGCTATCGCATCTGGACATCGAGCAGGATTGGACCAGGACGCAGCACTTCACACAAGGAATTGCGCTTGGCGGGGCGGCGTCAGAATCGTTCAATAACAGTCCTCGCGCTGAGCAAAACATCTTCCTGCCCGGCGCGCTGACTTCCACCTGGACCGGCTCCACTTGGACCGCCGACAAACCCATCACCATCACGCGCGTGCAAGCGCAGGCCAAAACCGCGCCCTCCGGTTGCACCACAAACGCGATCGTCCGGCTTACCGACGGCACGACGCCGGTCAACGTGACGATTTCCGCGGCCGCGAACGACAGCGGTGCTATCGCGCAAAATTATGCGGCCGGCTCATCGCTCACCGTCGCGGTGCAAACCGCCGCTGCCGGCTGCACCACCAGTCCTGCGGACGCCAACGTCACCGTGCAATACCGCATGCAGTAGCGGCGAGTTCATCCCGCCGCCTGTCATCCCGAGCCCGCGCGTCGAACACCGGCGGTGCGAGGGATCTGCTTTCCTATTTTGAAGGTTGGCGCGCAAAGGTGCAGGCACGACGATTTCCCAAATTCACAGCAAGAGGTATTCCTTATGACTCCCGCCACCGCAACAGAAAAGAAATCCGTCTCGCTCGTCAACATCTCTACCGAGAAATGGCCGCCGCGCCATCGCACGTACTTCGGCTCGCTCGAGGTGCGGTCGCCGGAGCCGGGCGAGCCCTACGCCATCACGCCCATTCGCTCCTGCAAAGGCGTCATGGATCTTGGCGATAAACGCATACACGAAATCTTTATCTCCGCGCAGGAAATCGCGGAAGACCTCGCGCGGGAGCTGAACGGCGACTCGGGTGAGGGAAGTTTCCACGGCGTTTTCGTTGCCGCCGGCCCGCAGCCGACCGATGCGGAACTCGCCGGCGCGCGCCGGCAGCTCGAGGAATTTCAACGCCGCCTGGTGGCGGCCGCCGACCTCGAATGGGAGCGCACGAAGAATCCCATGTTCATCACGGACCTCGAACGCCGCGCCGCGCGTCAGCTCGGCGTCGAAAAGCCCTGGCTGTACGATCCCAAGCCGATGGCCGAGTGCCCGGTCTGCGCCGAAAAAATCAAACATGGCGTCGCCGTTTGCCGTTCCTGCGGGGCGATCCTGGACCGCGAAAAGGCCGCACAATACGGCCTCACTCCAAAAAGGACGCGCCGGGAAAGAGGCGACGCCTCTGCGGAAACCGAAGTGGCAGGGAAGCCGGCGAACGAGACAGGGGAACAGGTCCAGGGAGTAGGGAAGCAGCCCGCGCCGGAAAACACGGACCTAAAATAAAAAGGGCGGTGTTATTTCGCACCGCCCTGAAGTCAACATGCATTTCAGCACGTTGGCCAAGCGAGTTGTCAGGTAGCGTACTCGTAATTTCTTAGGATTGCAATATCAATTAATGAAATAACGACCGAGGCTCTTTTCCTTACAGGCGTGGATCGGGGTTTTATCCGGCATTACGCAAAAAGATTGGAGCGGGCTAAGCAAAAAGAGAGGACGGCGATCCTCGCCGCCCTGAAAATAAAAAGGGCGATGATTTCTCATCGCCCAAAATCAACGTGCACTGGGCACGCCCGAGACGCACGTTTAGAATAGCGCGACTTCATCTACTGTCAATAATCGCGCCGAGGGCCGGTGCGTAGAGCGGGAGACCCGACTCCTCGGGCGGCAGAGCACCCTTCGGCGCTTCATCTTCTCTGTCTTTACTTAGAACTAAAAACTTACGACTGAAAGCTTTCTTATGACCACTGCTGGCTCATTTGACGCTCCCATCGAGATTTTCGGCGGGCTCGTGACAGATATGTCTCCCGCGGACCTGCCGCACGGCGTCTCGCCCGATTGCCAGGACGTCATGTTCAGCAACGGCGGCGTGGCCACGCGCCCCGGCCTGCAAGCGCTCTTCGGCCCGCTCGTGGGCAATCCCACTGTCAACTATGTCAAGACTTACGAAACGCTGAACGCCACGCTGCGCACCCTCGCGCTCGACTCAAACGGCATTCTCTACAAAGAGACCACGCCCGGCACGCTGGCCAGCGTCGCCACGGGCCTCGCCGCCAACGCTTTCGCAAACTCCACCACGCTTTTTGGCCGCGAGTATCTCGGCATAAGTGATGGCAAAACCGGCAACGACCTCCCGCGTCAGTACGACGACACGAATTTCGACCGCGTCAGCCAAAGCGGACCGGGCGCCGGTCCCACAGTCGTGGACGAAAATGTAATCGTCTCCGTCACCGCGAGCCCTAACGGCGCCACCCAGCCCGCCGCCGTGGCCATTGCCGCCAGCCCAAACGGAGCCACCGAAAACGGTTTTCTCGTTACCATCACCACCACTTCCGCGCACGGCCTCTCGGCCGGACAATCCGTGACCGTCGCTGGCGTTGGTGTCGCTGGTTACAACGGCGCATTTCCAGTCGTTTCCGTGCCAACCTCCACGCAATTCACGTACATCGCCGGCGCTTCCGGCCTCGCAGCCTCAGGCGGTGGCACTGCAGCGTCTGCAACCGCAACGATTCAAACGACCTCCGCTCACGGCTTCGTCGTCGGCCAGCTCGTCACCACTTCCGGCATCGGCGTCTCCGGCTACAACGGCACTTTTGCCATCACCAGCGTTCCCGATTCCACGCATTTCACTCTTACAGCGGCCACAGGCGGACTCGCAGCTTCAGGCGGAGGCACCGCAGCCGCTGCAGGCAGTGTCTCCGCAGGCGTGCACCAAGTCTGCGTGATTTTCCAAACGCGCCAGGGCTATCTTACGAAGCCCAGCCCCGCCACGACCTGGACCGCCAGCGGCGGCAAGCGCGCGGTCGTCACTAATATTCCCACCGGCCCCGCGAACATCGTCGGCCGCATTCTTTGCTTCACCGGTGCGGGCGGCGCCAGTTTTTTTTACACGGGCAGCGGCAGCACACTCTTCAGCGGCAACATGGTCATTCCAGATAACACCACCACGTCCCTCACCGTGGACTTCTCCGACGCCATTCTTCTCGCCGGCGTCAATGTCGACGATCTCTTCAAGCTCATCGAACTGAGCGATTGCGCTGGCGTCCTCGATTACGCCCAGCGCCTTTTCTGGTGGGGTGAGCGCAACAAACAGAACAATTGGCTGAACCTCGGTTTCGACGGCGGCTTCACCGGCCCGTCGCTCCCGCATTATCCGCTCGGCTGGACGCCCGATGCCGTCTTCGCTCCTGGCGGCACCGACGAGGGGAATTTCGTCGTCTGGGGCGCAGCTTATTCCATCGCTGGCAACGGTACCACCGCCACGCGCGGCCTCATCACGCAACCTGCGGTAACAGATTCGCTCGGCGCGCCGTTGATTCAAGCGAACACGGACTACACCGTGCGCGCTCGGTGCGCCCGCAACGCCTTGCTCTCACAGGGCACGTTCCATGTGCATCTCTTCAGCGCCACCGGCGGCATCAACACCACTGGCTTGCAGCTCAGCGCCGCGCAGCTCACCACCGGCTATGTCGAATACTCCGCGCAACTCACCGCGCCGCTCGCTATCATTCCAGGCGATCTCGTTCTGCGCGTCTACGCCGACGGCACGCCCAATCAAAACGGCCAGTTCTACATTGACTGCCTCGAGATTTTTCCCACCGCGCAGCCGGTGAACGCTTCGCTCGTGCGCGCCAGCCGCGTGGAGGATCCTGAAAGCTACGACGGCATCGACGGCCTGCTCAGCGTCGCCGAAAACAACGGCCAGGCCGTCCGCGCGGCCTTCAAGCTGCGCGAGCGCCTCTATTTCGTGAAGGAGCACTCGCTCCACGTCACGCAGGACGACGGCACCAACGAGCCTTCGCTTTGGACCATCGCCGAAGTTTCGCGCAAAGTTGGCACGCCTTCCGTGCGCGGGGTCGGCATTGGCGAAGACTGGGTGGTCATCGCGCACCGCACCGGGCTGTACATTTTCAACGGTGGCGAGCCGGTCAAGATCTCTCAGGAAATTCAGCCCACTTGGAACCAAATCAATTGGCAGTACGGCCACACACTTTGGGTCACCGTGGACACCAAAGAGCGCCGCATCTTTGTGGGCGTTCCGCTCGGCACCGCCACTTCGCCAAACAAAATTCTCGTGCTGGATTATCGCGACCTCGACGATGCGGAAGAAATCGCCGCGCGCCCGCCGATCAACGTCACCTCCAGCGGTCGCAAAACGGCCACCGACAAAACGCGCAAGTGGGCTCCGTGGACCATTGCCGCAAATTCCTGCGCCCTCATCGAGCGCGCCAACGGCACCGCAGTCGTTGCGCTGGGCGGCGGCACGCCCGGAGTCGGCGGGGGCGGCGCCACTGGAAAGATCTATCAGCTCAGCGACACGCAGCTCTCCGACGACGGAGCCGCGATTCCCAGCTACTACACCACACACTTTTTCCCGGAGCGTGCCGTCGAGCAGGCCCTCAGCCTTGGCGCGCACCGCAAACTTTTCAGCTACCTCACGTTATTTGTCGAAGGGGCAGGGAACTTGTCGCTCACAAGCTTCACCGATTCTTCCAGGGCGGCGCAAGCGCAGCAGCCGCTCGCTCTCAGCTCGCCCGCGCTCAAAGATCTCGAGCTGCCCATCAACGTGCTCGGCGAGCGCGTCGCGTTTCAAGTCAGCACGAATCAACCCGGCGCCTGGTTCCGTTTGCAAAAGTTTACGCCCTCCGTCCGCCCCGACCCGTGGTCCCCCGTCCGCGGCTGGAATTAGTGGGTCTTACCTCAGCGGTTCCACTGTCACGAAAGAGGATTGGTGGAAAATGGGAGTGGGCCTATAATGAGGCTGTGAGAAATTTAACTCTCCCAATCGTCGTTGAAGCCGACCCCGACGGATATTTTGTTTCGTGTCCCGCACTTCAAGGTTGCTACAGTCAGGGCGACACCTACGAGGAAGCTGTTGAAAATATTAAAGACGCTATCCGCTTGCATATCGAAGACCGCCTGGCTAGTGGCGAGGAAGTTCCAGAAAAGGTTTCTGTTAGTCTCTCGACCGTTGAAGTCGCTGTCTGATGCCCAAACTTCCGCGTCTGACCGCACGGGAAGTCATCGCCGTGTTGGAGAAGGTAGGCTTCTCCTTGGCGCGACAGAGCGGAAGCCACATGATCTACAAAAACGCATCCGGGAAGCGTGCGACTGTGCCGTATCACTCCGGCAAAACACTCCATCCTAAGGTTCTCAAGAGCATTCTCCGTGACGCTGAACTAAGCGCCGAAGATCTTGAAAAGTTGTTGTAAGCCGGCGCCGTAAATAGCCATTTTTATCAAATTGATAAAAATGAGTGTGCTAGTTTTTAATCACCTCCATGCTCACCATTGCCCAACTCGCGCCGCTGAAGGACCGCGACCCGTATCTCTACGAAACGCTGGTGAAAATTGTCGCTTCCGTGAACGCCACCAGCCAGCGCGCGGGCGTCGATCCCAGCACGCCGTCGCCTGCGCCGTCGCCCATTGCTTCGGTCACCGTGCAAGCCGCCAACGGCTGGTTTGACATTTCCATTGCCGATCCTTCGGACTCGCGCCCTGGCCTCTTTTATTTTGCGGAGTCGGACACCACCCCCGCATTCAGTGCGCCGCGCGTCTATTTCATGGGCGCATCGCGCAACCTCTACGTGCAGCTCGGCAATCAAACGCTTTTCTGGCGCGCTTATTCGCAATACATCGGCTCACAACCCTCAGCTCCGATCACATTTGGCTCGCCCGCAATTGCCGTCGTCGGTGGAGGCTCGTCGAGCGGTCCCGTGCCGCTTCCTTCCAGCGGAAGCGGCGTCTTCCCCAACCGCGTGCCTCGCGGCGCCAACGGCTTCGGCGTCCACCCCGGCTCGCGCATCGTCCGCCAAGCACTGTTGTAAGGACGAAACGCGAACGTCGAAAATGGAAATTCGACAAGCAACCGAACTTCGTTTTTCGAGTTTCGTATTTCGCGCTTCATTCCTTGCTTCATTTTCGACCGAAGAGTCTGCTTTTTATCGTTAGGTTGCGAGGTCAACTATGCCCATCACCACCCAAAATGCCTCCTGGGACTTCAATCCCGCGGACACCGTAGCGCTCTCCGCCACTTTCACGTTCGATCTGAACGACCCGAACGACTCGCAAGCGGTGGCCGCGGTCCTGACAACGCTACAAGGCCGCACGCCGCACGTCACGCTGTCGCAAACCGACAATGCGACGATTTCCGTCTCCGTGACCATTTGAGCTGCGTGACGTGCTCATCCGCGAATACACGGAAAGCGACCTTGAGGCATTACGCTCAATTCACGCCGCGCAAGGCTTTGACTACATGCTCCCGGATCCGCGCAACCCGCTCTTTGTTACGAAGTTGGTTCTTTCGGATGTAAATGGAGCGCCAGGCTTCAGTCCAGCCTCTTCGTGCGCAGAGGCAACACAAATAGAGAGCACGCCCAGGGCAGGGAACTGTGGCATCCTCGGCGCCGCCCTGCTTCGCCTCACCGCCGAAGCCTATTTGTTTCTCGACCCGCGCGCCGGCACACCGCGCGAGCGCTGGCAATGGCTGCTCGCCTTGCACGAAGCCGCCCGTCGGGACGCCTGGCAGCGCGGACTCGAAGACGTCCACGCCTGGCTCCCGCCGCCCATCGCTAAACAATTCGGCCGCCGCCTCGAGCGCCTCGGCTGGCGCCGCGACGATTCGTGGACCCCGTACTCTGTGCGCTTGGAAGCTAAATAGATGAGATCCGTAGGCAGCGAAGCAGCGGCTCAACGCTCCATATTTTCCAATTTCGATTGTCGAATTTCGATTTTTCAACTCTCCATTTTCTCTTTTTCCGAAAACTTAGAACATACAACTTACAGCTAAACACTTTCTCCCGAGGTGTTCCATGAGCCGCGCACAAGACTACACACGTCAACTCACCGATCAGCAGCTTGCCAGCCTGAACTCGCTCAATCAGCAGTTTCTCGGCCAGCAGCAACAGGTCGGCAATCTTTTGCTTCCGCAGTATCAAAGCATCCTGAACAATCCCGGCCTTAGCCCTGCCGACAAAGCGGCCGTCACCGGACAATCGCAGGGCGCGCTCGCCAGCGCCTTCGATGCGCTCCAGCAATCCGCGCAGAACCGCCTCGCGCGCACGCGCAACTCCGCCGGCTTCGGCGAACTCACCGACGATCTCGCGCGCCAGAAGGGAATTGCCGAAGCCGGCCAGGCGCAGAAGAACCAGCTCGCTTTCACCAACACTGCCTTCCAGCGCCAAATGGCCGCGCTGCAAGGCCTCTCCGGCCTGTTCGGTGTGGACTCCAATCTTCTCGGCCGCACGCTGGGCATTCCCTCCGAGCTTCTCAACGTTCGCAACAACGCTTCGCGCAACACTGGCGGTTTCTTCTCCGCCCTCGGCTCCGGCCTCGGCTCAACCCTCGCCGCTCTCCCCGGCGCTTTCCTCTGAGTTTTTCTTTTGGAGTGCGGGAGCTCGCTCCCGCTTTTCCGGCAGCTATGGCCCGCCCCGCAATTTAGGCTTCTGAAGCGTCCGACAAATCGTGGGCGGAAGAAAAGCGGCGGCAAGCCGCCGCAGTCCAAGGGTTCTGATGCCTGCACACTGGTACGGCATTCTCGCTGCAATCTTTCCCATCGTCGCGCAATTCGTATTGTTTCTCCGCTGGCTGCATCGCCGTATGCGCAATGACGAAATCGTCCGCGCTTTCGTCCGCGACATTGCCACGAACCATCTGCCGCACATTTACGACGCGCTGCACAAAATCGCCGCGCGGCAGGGAATTACTCTCGACGAGACGCCCCTGGTCCGCTTCGTCGATTTGAACGGCCACAGCCATCGCCACCGCCATTAAACGCAATTTCATTTCTGGCCACAAGTCACAAATCACCAGTCACGAGTCACTCAATCATGCTCTCCGGCCCTCCATCCCAATTGCTCGCGCTGGCTCGCAAAGCCGCGGTCGCGCAATCGCTCGATCCCGCGCTCGTCTGCGCCGTCATCGAGCAGGAGTCCGGCTGGAATCCCTGGGCCATGCGCTACGAGCCCGCCTTTTTCAGCAAATATGTGGCGGGCCTGTACACGAACAACAAAATCTCCGCCTCCGAAGCTTACGCTCGCGGCTTCTCCTGGGGATTAATGCAAGTGATGGGACAAGTGGCGCGCGAAACGGGCTTTGATGCCCCATTTCTCTCCGCGCTTTGCGATCCCGGGCAAGGACTCAACGTCGGCTGCAAAGTCCTGCGCAAAAAGTTTGACGCCATGGCCGGCGACACCGCGCGCGCGCTGTTTGCGTGGAACGGTGGCGGCCATCCCAGCTACGCCGCGCAAGTCCTCGCCCGGCTCCCGCACTATCTGTGATGCATTTTCTGTGATTTTTATTTCCAATCCACGATTCGTTGTTGAAAAGGAGAGTCCATGACGCTTCCGACCAACACCTACACGGTCACTTTCTCGGATGCGCACGCCCACACGCTTCAGTTTCCCGCCGTGCCCGCCGCCGGAGGCAACATCATGGCCGGAAAAATGGACGCGCTGCGCAAAGTGCTGCTCGAAGCCGCCGACAATGCCGGCAGCCTTCTGAGCAGTTTCACCGCCGCCGACACCCTCCCGGTCACCATCACCCAGCCATAACTCTTTTTCGGGGCGCAGCAGTGCTGCGCCCTATGCTGAAACACACGCTAACGCAAGATCAAAGGTTCGACCTATGACAACTGGTTTCTATTTTCGATTCGTGGCTTTTGTCTTCGCTGCGATTCTCTGTGTCGCAATGGTCTACGCCTGGCGCGCCAACCGCCGCGATCGCGCCCAGCTCGCCGCGGAACTCGCCTCCACAAAGCAACTTCTCGCCGCGGCCAATGCGCGTCAGCACGGCCGCGACGCGCAGCTCGCGCAAACACTCGGGGCCCTAGCCGCAGAGAAGCGCGTCATTCTCACACCCGCCCAAATCATCCGGGAGCTCCCCAAGAATATTCCTCTTCCAGCGCCAATCACTCTCGAAGCGGACCATTCGTCTTCCGTGGGGACGACCCTTGGGCCGCCTGCAGCAAATACAAGCTCTGCAGCAACGCTTGCTGCTGAGGAGCCCTCCGCAGGTGCGAGGCTTGCCTCGCCCGTGGCAACTACGTCGCAATCAAACCAAAAGCCGCCTGCCGGCGCCATCATCCCCGCTGTGGATCTAAAACCTCTCTACGACTTCACCCTCGACTGCCAAGCCTGCCAGGCGAGGCTCTCGGTCGCCCAAGGCGACCTCGCGGACGAACGCCAGAAGACCGCCGCGCTCGCCAAAGAGCGCGACGACGCCGTCCGCATCGCCAAAGGAGGCAGCGCCTGGCGACGCGTCACCCGCGCCGCCAAATGGTTCCTCCTCGGTGCCGCCGCCGGCGCCGTCGTGGCCAGAGCCCGCTAATGGCGCCGCCAGCCGAGATGTCACATTGCGCGCCGCCAGCTTAAGGAGGGAGCCTCCTCCTCGTATGTCGCCTAAATGTCGTATCCGCGGTGCCAGAGGACACGCTCCAAGCCCGCCCTCGCATCCCTTACGGTTTGAGCAGGGAAGTGGTGTCCGCCGAAGGGTTCCCTGCTGGTTGCCTGACGTTTTCCCCGTATTCCTGATCTGTCCCAAAGAGTGTGAGCCTGAGGCGAAAGTCTGTGGGATCAATTCCGGGCAAGAGCGCAGCCGCTTCCTTGACCGATGCCTCGCGCCGTGACCACGTCCAAAGTCGCGAGCGCTCCCCGCAGGACAGGCTGGCGCACCCCCCGCGCCAGCCTGTCCATCTCTACAAGTCCTTGCTATAAAAGGTCCTTATGTGGGCTAAGCTCCTCTTGAGCCCCAACCGATTCGCCCTCCTTCAGTAAGTCCCGTACTCAATAATCTTGTGGAAAACCCAAAGAAAGCCCTTGACAGCGCGTCCTATAACGGATATTATGTTAACTAGCGAATGGGCCAGTTCGGAACATGCGCACGACGCCATGAAGGGTGCCCAAGTCCCTAAATACTCTGGCTCCTGGGGGCTCATTCCCTGTTGTCATCTCTTCTCTGCGGATTTGTTCGCGCCGGCCTTGGCGAGTTCGTAGTTGATGTATTGCTCGATCAGATGCGCGTCGGCCCCAACCATGCGGCGGCCGTTCACAAATACTGTCGGCGTGCTGTTGACTTCTAGTTTCTCGCCATTTGCGTGACTGGCATTGACGGCAGCTCCAGCTTCCGGGCTAGCCATACAGCTCTTAAACGCCTCAGCTTCGAGCCCGGACTGGCTGGCGTAGTCCACCATCTTCGTCCAAGCGTTTCCAGCCGAAATGATCTCCTGGTTGTCATAGATCAGGTCGTAGACCTTCCAGAACGCCTCAGGCTTCTGCCGGTAGGCGCAGCGGCCAGCGATGGCAGCCGTGCGTGCCCACGGGTGGAGCTGTTCAATGGGAAAATCCTTAAAAATGACTCGCACCTTCCCGCCGTAGTTCGGCAGGATGCTCCTCAGAGCGTCGTGGAGGTTCCGGCACACGGGGCACTCAAAGTCCGAGTATTCTACGATGGTCACCGGCGCCTTGGGATCGCCAAGGGCCGGCGCGTCCGTCATTCGGATCTGCGCCAGGTTGTCCGCCAGCGGGTCCTTGGTCATATCCGAGAGCTCGCCGCGGAACAGGAATCTTCCGTCTTTGCTGACGTAGAACTTTGCGTTTTCTTTGTTCTCGCCAATCGTCACATCGATGTTGGTCTCGAGCATCCCTTCGACTGGCGACTCCTTCAGCGGCCCCACGATGAGCTTTACATCGGGCCCAAACGCGTACAGGTTCCGCAAATACGCTTCAATACTCTTCTGCGCCTGCGTGGAAGCGGCGGTCGCCGAACCAGCCGGCTGTTGTGCCCGCGCTGTCAACACAACCAGGAGCGCCGCCAGAATTGCTGTGAGTCTCGCGAGTGTTTTCATGAAGAACCTCGTTCCCAGCTTATAAGGACACAAAATATCGTTGCGCGAATCTTGTCCATGCTCTCTTCTGCTTGACGGCCAGTCAACAAAACAGACCTTGTCATTTCGAAGAGTCGAGCGGCGAGGAATCTGCTTCTTCTGCAAAGTGTACGAAAGCAGAGAGCCCTCGCGACAGTCAACGGCATTTTTCAGCAAACTCTTAAAGATAAATACTGAAAACTTAGGACTAAGTAACCTACGGAATAAACTTCTGCGCAATCGGGAACGGCCGTCCAAACCCAAATGCCCGCGACGTAATTTTCAACCCCGGAGCCGCCTGTTTGCGCTTGTATTCGTTGCGGTCCACCCGCAGCGCAATCTCCTGCACCAGCTTCAAATCGAATCCGTAATGCTCTGCAATCTCGTGCGGGCTGCGCAAGTCCTCGATATAGGCTTTCAGAATGCGGTCCAGCACGTTGTAGGGAGGCAGGCTGTCCTCATCTTTCTGGTTCGGCCGCAACTCTGCCGACGGCGGTTTTTCGATCGTCGAGCAGGGAATCACTTCCCTTTCGCGGTTGATCCACCGCGCCAATTCATACACCATGAGTTTCGGGACGTCGGAGATCACCGCCAATCCTCCGGCCATATCGCCGTAAACCGTGCAATAGCCAACGGCATTCTCCGATTTGTTTCCCGTGCTTAGCACCATCGAGCCGAATTTGTTCGATAGCGCCATCAAATAATTCCCACGGATGCGCGCCTGAATATTTTCTTCCGTCACGTCCATGGGCCTGTCCCCGAAAGCCGGTGCCAGCGACTCTTTGTAGGCTTCAAACACGTCGGTAATCGGCAAGGTGTGGAACCGAATCGCGAGATTCTTCGCCAGCGTTTGCGCGTCTGCCTTGCTACCCGCGGACGAAAATGGCCCCGGCATGGAAACGCCCAGCACATTCTCAGATCCCAGCGCGTCCACGGCAATAGCCGACACCACCGCAGAGTCAATGCCGCCGCTGAGCCCAACAAGAACCTGGGTGAAGCCGCACTTCCGCACATAGTCGCGCGTTCCCGTCACCAATGCGCGGTACGCATAAGCAATCTCCCCCTGCGGCTGCTCGTGGATTTCGCCTTTCCCCGTTGCCGTATCAAAAAGGACGAGATCTTCTTCAAAAGCTTTGGCTTGCGCCGCCACCTTGCCGTCGGCCGTCAGCGCAATGCTCCCTCCATCGAAAATCAGGCTGTCGTTGCCTCCCACCTGATTCACGTAAACCACCGGCCTCTTGTGTGTCACCGCAATCGAGCGCAGCATCTCGAAACGAAGCGCCCGCTTGTCCAGTGTGTAGGGCGAAGCGGACAGATTCAGCAATACCGTACTTCCCTGCCGCACAATTTCGCTCACCGGGTCGCGGTCGTAAAGTTGTTTGGCCCAAAAATTCTCGTCGTTCCAGACGTCTTCGCAGATCGTGATGCCCAGTTGTTCTCCGTGCAGGCCAAACACGTATTGCCGGTCCGCCGGCTGAAAGTAGCGCGATTCATCAAAAACGTCGTAAGTCGGCAGAAGCATTTTGCTTTGCTCGAAGACCACGCGCCCGTCGCAAATCAGCGCCGCTTTGTTGCCAATGGACTTCCCTGTTCCATTTTTCACGCGTCCCGAATAGCCAACCACTGCGGGCAGCGGGATTTTCGCCGCCAGCTTCTTCAATTCGCTGTGGTTTCGTTCAATAAACGCGGGGCGTTCCAGCAGATCTTGGGGCGGGTATCCGCACAAGCAAAGCTCGGTAAATACGGCCAACGCGGCGCCGCGCTCCTGTGCTTGCGCCGCTAAGCTCAAGATGCGAGCCGTATTCCCTGCAAAATCGCCAACAGTGGGATTGAACTGAGCGAGAGCTATTTTCATCCGTGAATTAAAGAATACGAACTGTCGCCCGAGATTGCAAACCCAGCCATCTCTGCAGCATATCTGCTACGCGGCATTTTGGTGGCGATTCTCGCTCCGCGGTTTCTGAGCTGCCAGGCTGGCAATTCCCTGCTCCGCCCGCAACTCGCGGTAAAAAACCGTTTCTAATTCCGGAAAGACTCTCCTCAGTTCGCCGGGATTCAGAAGATGCGCTGGGTCCCGCGGTCCGCCGCTGAAATCCAGCTGCGCTCTTGTGTACGTCTCAAACAGCAGCATTCCCCCAGGCCGCAGGGCGCGGGAAATCTGCGGAAACAGCGATCGCTGCAGGTAGCGAACGCAAAGAATCACCGAAAAGCGATTCGCTGGAAGCGCAGCAGCCTCCAGGTCGACTTGTAGCAAATCAATTCCAGCCCGTGCGGGCGTCTTCGTTTCATCGATTCGCTGAATGCGCCGCACAGCGATATTTTGAGCTTTCGCGCGTTCCTCCAAAATGTCGAGCGCAGCACCGGACCAATCCACTGCCGTGACATGCCGCCCGTGCTCGGCCCCGTCCCCTGCCCCCTGCCCGGTCCCTTGCCCTGCCAAGAACAGCGCGTTTCTTCCTCTGCCGCACGCCAGGTCCAGCACGGGCCCTGCAGGCAATAGCGACCATAACTCGGTCAAAATACCGGCGGGCGCCTCCGCAGCAACTTCGTTCGCTGCAAGGCTATGCTTCGCATCCCATTCAGACGGACTAGATGGCATAAAACGGAGCACAAGGCACAAAGAAAAGGCCCCTGAACATTGTCGTTCAGGAGCCCGGAAACCACAAAACCCGTAACACTGCCTTTTTCAGAGTTCCGCTAACTGTCAACTGTTAGCTGTCACCTCTCTTAAACGCTGAACGAGCTCCCGCATCCGCAGGTGCTCTTCACGTTGGGGTTGTTAAACTTGAATCCCGCGCCTTCGAGCGTTTCGATGTAATCAATCTCGATCCCGTCGAGGTACATCGAGCTCATCTGATCCACGGCCACTTTCAAGCCGTCAAATTCAAAAATCTGGTCCGCTTCCGTGGTGTTGTTCTCAAACGCCATGTGGTATTGGAAACCGGAACATCCCCCGCCTACAACCGCTACGCGCAGGGCAGTCGGCACGGGGCTCTGCATGTTCATGATTTCCTTCACTTTGGTACTCGCAACCGGCGTCAAATGAATCATAGTTGTCTTGGCCTCCGCGTCCCGACTGGGTCGGGGCGCTACGTACAATTACATTATAGCAAAACGTGGCAACCGCGGCATCCGCTGCGACCGATTATGTTGCTGGTTGGAAACACTCTTTTCGAGCGCCGTCTCCCCATCCGCAAACGCTTCGCTTACAATGAGATGCTCCCATGAAACACAAAGTTACGCTCATTCCCGGCGAAGGCATCGGCCCCGAAGTAGCCTCCGCTACGCGCCGCATTCTCGAAGCTGCGGGCGTCCAAATCGAGTGGGAGGAAATCGCCGGTCGCGCCGGTGACTCCAGTGATCAGGGCCAGAGCGTGAATCAAGCCGCCATCGAGTCCGTTCGCCACAACCGCGTAGCCTTAAAGGGCCCCATGGCCACGGCCATTGCCGGAGGCGCCCCCAGCGTCAACGTCGCCCTCCGCAAAGCCCTGGATCTCTACGCCAATTTGCGGCCCGTGAAAAATGTCCCAGGCGTGAAATCTCACTTTGAAAACGTGGACCTGATCTTAGTCCGCGAAAATACGGAGGATTTATACTCCGGCCTCGAGCACGAAGTAGTCCCTGGAGTTGTGGAAAGCCTGAAAATCATTACCGAAAAAGCCTCCACGCGCATCGCCCGCTTTGGCTTCGATTACGCGCGCCGGCACGGCCGCAAAAAGATTCACGCCATCCACAAGGCCAACATCATGAAGCTCTCTGACGGTTTGTTCCTGCGCTCCGTTCGCACCGTGGCCGCCCAGTTTCCCGAAATTCAGTACAAAGAACTCATCGTGGACAACGCCTGCATGCAGATTGTCATGGATCCGCTCCAGTTCGACATGCTTCTGCTGCCCAATCTTTATGGTGACGTCATGAGCGACCTCGCCGCTGGACTCGTTGGCGGGCTCGGCGTCGTTCCCAGCGCGAACATCGGCGACGACTGCGCCATGTTTGAAGCCGTCCACGGCACTGCGCCAGACATCGCCGGAAAAGGCCTTGCCAATCCTACTGCCCTGCTCATGAGCGCCCTCTTGATGCTGGATCACCTGGGAGAGCGCGCTGCCGGGGAACAGATCGAAGCCGCACTGATGAAGGTTTACCGCGATGGCACGCATACAACGAAAGACGTTGGTGGCAAAGCGAGCACCGAACAGTTTGCAAACGCCGTCATTGCCGCCCTGCCAGCAACAGTCCCCAGGTAGATTCCCTCGTCACAGCCCCTTGCAGACGTTGGTGGAAAAACGAACACCGAACAGTTTGCGTCATAGCTCCCTGTAGAGGCGAAGCACCGCTGCGCCCACCGCGCCGAAAGGCGTGCCTCTGTCCCAATCGGCTTGGCAGCCTCAGGAAACGCTGTTAGGGACGGCTAAACCGTTTAAGTACTATAAGTCCCAAATCTTTATTGTTCTTGCCTTCCGTCACTTTTCGTGTCAGCATTTCTCCTGAATCGGGGGAGTCCTTTCTTCTAAGGCTTTTTTATGCAGAGAACCCGCTATCCTGAGCGTCGGCGAACAGTCCGGCTGCCCCTTCAAATCCCTGTAAAGGTGCGCTGCCGCCTCCCCGAAGGCGAATCCATTGACTTGCAGGCTTCCACTTACGTCGTCAGCGCCCACGGCGCCCTTCTGCTCATGGATACGCCCCTCATTCCCGGCCAAAGCGTTCGCATTTTCAATGAGATGACTGCCGACTCGGCCGAGTGCCACGTCACTTCCCTGCGCGAGAAACGCGAACGCCGCTTCGTCGGCGTGACGTTCACTTCGCCCAATACCGACTTCTGGCACATCGTCTTCCCCAAGTCCGGCACGCGCCAAGCCGTCCGTTCCCCGCAGACCGGCGCTCTCGTCCCCCCCGGGTTCCGCCAGGACGACAATAGCCAGTTTTAGCTGATTTCGCGCTCGCCCTTTTCAGCGGCAGGCAATCCCGTCA
>QHYL01000172.1 GCA_003224105.1 Acidobacteriota bacterium
CCACTGCTCGGTGGCTCGGAAAATCACCGGATTGTGGCAGCGCCAGCAATGCGGATAGGTGTGTTTGTAATCGTGGTGACCGAGAAGCGCGCCGCGATCTTGCAGGAGTTTTACGACAATGGGATTCGCGCTAAAGACGTCCTTGCCCTTGTATTCGGGCATGCCTTCCTGATACCGGCCCTTATCGTCCAGCGGTGCATAAACCTCCAGGCCGTATTTCTGCCCGGTAACAAAGTCCTCGGCTCCGTGACCGGGAGCGGTGTGCACGATGCCCGTGCCCTGATCGAGCGTGACGTAATCGGCAAGAACTCCCGGCACCTGAATGTCCAAAAAAGGATGCTGGAACTTCATGCCCTCGAAGTCGCGTCCCTTGAACGTGGCGCGCACTTTGGCTTCTTTGATGCCGCACTCGGCTTGCAGCGCGGCCACGCGATCCGAGGCAAGCAGCAGCGCGCCCTTTTCGGTTTCCACGACCGCATAATCAAAGTCCGGATGAAACGCCAGCGCGCGGTTGTGTGGCAACGTCCATGGCGTGGTGGTCCAGATGACTGCGCTTACGTCACTTGCAATTTTCGCGGCGTCACCTTTGCCACCGCCAGCAACGCCAAATTTCACCCAGATCGAAGGGCTTGTATGGTCCTCGTATTCGACTTCCGCTTCCGCCAGCGCGGTCGAATCGTAAATACACCAATAGACAGGCTTGCGCCCGCGGTAGACGTAGCCTTTTTCCATGAAATCGAGAAACGCTCCCGCGATCGTGGCTTCGTAGCCGAAGCTCATGGTCAAATACGGGTCATTCCACCGGCCAAAAATTCCCAGCCGCTTGAAATCGCGCTTGTGCTGCTCGACGTAGCGCGTGGCGAATTCACGGCACAGCTTGCGGAATTCCGCAGGGGGCACTTTGCCCTTGCCGCCCAGTTCTTTTTCGACCTGCGTCTCGATCGGCAGGCCGTGACAATCCCATCCGGGCACGTACGGCGCATAATGCCCCGCCATGCTTTTTGTCTTGACGATCAAATCTTTCAGGATTTTGTTGAGGCCGGTGCCGAGATGAATTTCACCGGTGGGATAGGGCGGCCCATCGTGCAATACAAAGAGCGGCCTGCCTTTGCGGGCTTCCAAGATGCGCTCGTAGATGTTTCCGCTGTGCCAGGCTTCGAGCTGCTTGGGCTCGTTCTGGGGCAAGCTGGCCTTCATGGGAAAGTCGGTTTTGGGCAGGTTCAGCGTCTTCTTGAGTTCGAGTGGTTCGGCCATAGCGTGGAGCGTTCGGATATCCCTTCCTTGCCTTTGTTGCCGTCCGTTTGTCCAGGTGCACGGCGGGAAACATCGAAAGGCAGTCGAACTTCGTATGTTACAATGAAGGGCAGATGAGTGTCAGCCGCTGAGGGCGCGCAACCTTTCCGGGCCTATGGGAATCCTATCTCTGAGGGATACCAAAGGCGGGGCGGGTCCGTCTATACTTAGAGGATAACGGTGCCGGGTAAAATCAACAAACTTGTTCCACCTTCCGCCCCGAAGCCCAGTGTGTCTGCGACAGGTTCGCAGCCTCCGAGTCAAGCCAGCCAGGTTCGCACGCCTTATGTGCCGCGTTTTGGCCGGCCGCGCATCCTTGTGCCTGATGATTTTTGGTCAAACCTCAAACAGTTTCTGACCGAGCGTCCGATTAAAGTTCGCGAGCGCAAGGACGCACCGTTTACGCAAACTTCTTTCGGCGCTGGTTTCTTCAGCAACCTTGCGGAATCTCTTCGCTCAACTCCGGGCGGGAATCGTCCCGTGAACAGCAGATTGGCTGTAAGTTGGGGAGTGGGTTTCGGAAGTTTTGGCACGCGCATCAAGGAATTCTTTTCGCCCCCCAAGCAACCGCCTCTGCCGCCGGGAATCAAACCCGTCAAGGTAAAAGATATCTGGTCGAAGGACGAGAACTTCGGTTCAAGCCAGGCGCTGGCGATCCTAGTGCATGCAGTAGTGATTGCTTTGCTCGTAGTTCCCATCGGTTTTCGCGTCGTGCAATCCACCCAAGCAAAGAACAAGGTCGACGTCACTCCTTTGGATATCTCGCCCTACATGGCGAAACTTCCTGCGGGCGCGAACAAGGCTGGCGGCGGTGGAGGAGCCAACGACCACACGACCACTCCGGTAAATCGCGGCAAGGTGCCGAAGTTCAAGTGGACGCAATTTACTCCGCCGCAGATCAAGATTCAGAATCCCAACCCCAAGCTGGCGGCGGAACCCTCGCTGCTGGGTCCACCGGATCTGAAAGTAGCGAATCTAAACGCTCCGACGTTCGGTGATCCACTTGCGACTGGCAACAGCGATTCGCTGGGACACGGCAACGGGACGGGAATCGGCAGCGGTTCCGGCGGCGGTCTGGGTCCCGGTTCCGGGGGAGGAACGGGCGGCGGAGAATTTCGCGCCGGCGTGAATGGCGTTGGCCAGCCCGCATGCATCTATTGCCCGAATCCTGATTATTCCGACGAAGCGCGCAAAGCCAAGTATCAGGGCAGCGTGCTCCTGGACGTGATCGTCACCGCCGATGGGCGCGTGCTCGATCCGCACGTGCTGAAAGGACCTGGCCTGGGCTTGGAAGAAAAAGCCATTGCCGCTGTGAGGAATTGGAGAATGCGTCCGGCGACAGGCCCGAACGGCAGACCCGTGAGCTGCCGTGTCAATATCGAAGTCGTTTTCCGCCTGCTGTAGGTTTTCCCTGCAAGACGCGATTTTTACCTTCATTTTTAGGCAACCAATTCGGCGGCGTTGTCTTCTCACAACGGGTTCGTGATTCGCCTCTGAAAAATGTTTGCGTGATGCGGGGGCGAGCGTGGAGGCGCATCCATGCGCGATCCATTTTTCCGGCCTTCTCCTGCGTTCTCGTCTTCGCGTGATTCTTTGCTGCGGCGCATTCGCGAGAATTTCCGGCAGGCATGTGCTCCAGTGCGCATTTCTCCGTCCTTCGCGAACGGCGCGCCGATACACGTCCTATCTTGGCGGCGTACGCCTGCTGTCCGCACCTCGAGAACAATTTCTTTTGTCGCTCACTTGATACTCATTGCAGGAATACTCCTCGTGCATGTAGAGACGCGCAAACCACCGCACGATGGAGCAGGAAGTGACAAGCCGCACACTGGCATACGAACATTTTTCCCGTTTCCCACGCAAGTTTCTGGTCAACCCTCCCTCGGGATGAAGAGTGGGGGCGGCGAAAACGATCCGAAGCCGACAAGGCGTGGTTTCCTGGCACCCGGTTCCTCTATGCCTCTGCTGCCCCCGCGCCGAGAGGTCAAGCCCTCGCCCGAACTTCCGGTTATCTCGTCCGTCTTTGACGCCAACGCAAGCCAAGTCCCTGTTCCAGTCGCGAACCTGGGATTGCCTTGGATGAAAGACAATTCCGACTCAGCAGGTCCCGGGAAGAACCACGGTTTTGGATCGGGTAAGAAGGGAGGAATGGGTGACGACGAGGGACCCGGCGCCGGCCAAGGCGATTCATACAATGGTCCCTACGCGAATTCCGTCACACTCCCCACTTGTGTCTACTGCCCTGAACCGCAATATACGGATGAGGCGCGCGAAGCGAAGCTGCAAGGCCGCGTCACGCTGCGCGTCCTGGTTGGCACAGACGGCCGCGCTTCGCAAATTCAAGTCGTTCAAGGAATCGGCATGGGCCTGGATGATCGGGCCGTACAATCGGTTCGCTCATGGAAGTTCACGCCCGCGCATGACGGCGCCCGCCGAGCCGTGCCCTCGTGGATCACCATCGAAATCATTTTTCGCCTGATCTGAGCTCATCCCGAAAACCTGCTACCATTTCTGTCCCATGTCTACGCGGCGCTGTGTTCTCTGTGCAAGAGAATTTGAGCCCCCTGCCGGGGATGCATCCAATACTGCATGCCCGGACTGCCATCGGGCAGAGTGGGAGGCGGGGCAAGCCGCGCTCTCGCAAGAATCCGCCAAATCGCAGTCCTTCCCAGTAACCGTCGCCCTTATCGCCATGAACGCGCTTGTCTTCGCCATCATGGTGCTCAGCGGCGTCTCGGCGTTCCTGCCCACGCCTCAGCAGGCCATTGCGTTCGGCGCGGACTTCGGCCCACTCACGTTGAACGGCCAGTGGTGGAGGCTGGTCACCAGCATGTTTGTGCATTTCGGGATTATTCACATTGGGCTCAACATGTGGTGCCTCTGGAATCTGGGCCGCACCTCGGAAATTCTTCTCGGGCGGTTCTCTTTTCTTCTCGCGTATTTCGCGAGCGGCATCTTTGGCAGCATCGCCAGCGTGTACCGCAACCCGCTTGGGGCGGGAGCCGGCGCTTCCGGCGCTATTTTTGGCATGGCGGGAGTGCTGGTCACTTTCGTCTATCTGAAAAAGACACCGGCGCACCTGCAAATCAACAAGAAGATGCTCGGCAGCCTCGGCAGCTTCATCTTCTATAACCTGATTATCGGAGCCTCGATCCCCGGCATCAGCAACGCCGCTCACGTCGGCGGATTGGTGATGGGGGCCCTGGTTGGCACACTTTTGCCTGCGGCCGGCGCTTCTGAATCTTCGCGCCGTACGCGCCTTTCTTTCGTTGTGGCTTTTTGTGCTGTGTCCTTGTTCGCCTCCGGGGCCGCGGCAAAACATTTTCGTTCCAGCGTCGCGGAGCTTCCTTCCATTCAGAGATTAATCGCCCAAGGCAAAAACGACGAAGCCATCGCAAGATTGCAGGAGATCACCGCCCGCGAACCGCAATTTGCCGCCGCGCATGAGTTGCTGGCTAAGTTGTATTTGTCCGCAGGCGATTATCCCAAAGCCATCTACGCTCTCGAGAAACCCAATGCGTCCGATCCTTCCAACACCACGTATCAACGTCAGCTCGGCAGCGCTTACATCGCCGCGAAACAGTTCGATCAGGCCGCCGCCTTTTTTCAGAAGCTCGTTCGCGCCAATCCTCGCGATCCGCGCAATGACCTCGGCCTGGGCGCCGCTTACATGGGACTGCAGCAATATGACGCGGCCATCCCTGCATTTAGTGAAGCCCTGGCGCTCGACCCGAAGTCTCCCGCACCGCAATTTGCCCTCGGCCAGGCCCAGCTCAAAGCCGGCCGCTTCGCCGACGCAAAAGCGACCTACCAGCGCCTCCTCGCTGAATTTCCCAGCGATCCGCGCGCCCGCGCCGGCCTTGACGCCGCCTCGCGTCAATCTCACTGACTGCATTTACCGGAGCGACCCCTTGCAAAAAATCCGAGTTTCTTCCTCATTTATAACTTATAACTAAGAACCAGGAACTTCCTTCAGGAGGCCTCCATGCGTGAAACCCGTCGCAACTTTTTCGCAAACCTCGCTCTGCTGTCTGGCTCTCTGGCTCTCCCTCGAGCAATCTCCGCAGCGCAAAATCCGCCCACGCCTCCCCCACCGCCCGCTCCTGCCCAGATT
>QHYL01000173.1 GCA_003224105.1 Acidobacteriota bacterium
GACCCTTCGCTTTCGTGGAGTAGGGGCTCGCAATGATCGGAAAATGGCAGAGACACCAGGCGAGCGCCCGTGATCCAACTAGATACCCGGCACACCACGATGCCATTTTCCAGCGGCTGGCCAAAAGGCGCGCTGGTTAGCACGTATAGCTCGTAGCCATAAGTGCGGGCCAGCGCCTCCAGCCAACCGCGGTCGTGGAACACCGAAGCATTGGGATGACCGCGAACAAACTCATCCCAGCGGCTGTCCAGCAAGGGATCTAGAACGTGAATTCTCACTTTGTTTCTAACGAGGGGGCCCGACCTGCCGAGGTGCGGCTTTTCCATTGACCTCTGAACAGGCTACCGCCGATTACCGGATCGGCGAATCTGCCAAATCTAACGCAATCGCCGTACCATTCCACTGCCCAGCTTGACCACGTAAGCCCATGAATCTACAGTAGTTAATAAAGCTTCGGCCGTTGCTCCAGGAAATACTTGGGGTAGAGATCATCTCTCCCGGCTGGTTCTGGGAAAAGAGTTACCACTGCATAGGGGGCCCCAATGGAGCTTGCTGTGGAGCGAGTAGCGGCTTCCTTCATTCCGCAGAAAAGACCGCCATATCGGAGGTTCGCTCCGAAAGCTGGTAATCATTCAAAAGTTCATTCATGAAATTCGCAGAGAACCTTCTCATTTTCTCAGGATCCTTTTGGTTATTCGAGAGGCTTGCACGCAGTTCGGCGTCGCTGAGATCCTCTTCGTCGGATCCCAAGGCGACTTCCACAGTCTGAAAGTG
Source organism: Acidobacteriota bacterium (assembly GCA_003224105.1). Classification (GTDB taxonomy): domain Bacteria; phylum Acidobacteriota; class Terriglobia; order Acidiferrales; family UBA7541; genus Acidiferrum. Next base: position 775 of record QHYL01000173.1, read on the forward strand.
ATGCGTCTTCAACAACTGGAGGACATCGGCTTCGTGGATTTTGCCAGTCATCATCTGATCGCGCACAGAAAACGGCTCGAACTCAAAAGGCTTGCCCGCTTCGTAACAGAGCAAATGGCTTTCACACAGCGCCGGGCCGGGATGTGCTTTTAGGAAAGCAACCGCCGACTGAAACTCCTTTTCCCGGGCCGGGAGGGCGCGCACCTGCGCCCGGTCGCGCTTGAGCTGGCCGGGAACAAAAATCATGATGCTAATAAAAAACAATCCGAACATCATGGCAGCCGTGGGGTTCAGCCCGCCCGGGCGCAGCGCCACGAGCGCCGAGCTAACATCGGAAAGTGCGAGGCCGCAAAGGATGACCGTGATGGCGAACCCATCAAAGAAGATGTTCAGGTCGACCCCGTAACCTCCGCCCAAAAGAAACGCCAAGCCGTGGCTCAAAATAAACGCTGCGACGAACAGCGGCCGCGAGCGGATGGAGCGGATGGACCACGCCGTCGCGATCACCAAGAGAGTCTGAAATTTCTCAACGTAGCGGTGGAATTGGCTCCAGGCCATCATGAAGGAATACGTGCGTCCGCCACCGCCGCCAAGCAAGTGTGCGAAAAAATAGCGGCCATCCACCAACATAGTTGCGGCCGTAAGCAATCCAGCGGAGACCACCATTGCGGCTGCCCAAGTAGTGAATGCTTTCCACGACCTAAACACAAGGGCGATGGCCACGGCGGCAGGTAACGCGAGCAAATTATGTTTGGTGAATCCCCCCAGGCAAAAGAAGAGCGCTGAAATACACAAAAGGCGCTTGGAATCGGGATCGCGCACGTAGAAATAGAGGCCCGCAATCGACAACGCCTCGCCCAGCAATTGAGGATCGTACATTCCTACGCGGTCTGCCCTTAGCAGCACGATGCCGAGTTCATATAACAAGAACGAGAAAATAGCGGCCGACTGCGAACCTCCAGCTTTCCTCACGATGAGGCCTATCAAGATTCCTGCCGCGACCAGCGAGAGGAGCGAGACCAAGCGGCCAGCCACAACATAGGTATTTGTGCTTCCCAACCAGCTTATTAAATGAAATGAAATTGGCGGATAGGCCGTAGCGGTACCAAAACCCTGTGGTGGCTGGCCATAAAGGCGGACGCCCTTTGCCACCATGTCTGCGCGGTACGCGTTCCAGCCCTCGTTATAGTTGACTTCGACATTTGCGAAGATGCGCTTCACCGGAAACCGAAAAAGCGCGAGCATCGTAAGCATCATGAGGCAGATCACCGCAGCGGAAAGCCACGTGTCGTGCAAAGGCTCGCCGAAAAGCGAGACGGTGCTCTGGCGGTTCTGGGATGGATCTGCGCCAGAACTCAAAACCGCTGGCGATTGCGAGACAGAAGGACTCATCGATCTGTTCCCTTCTTCCTTTTCATGACTGGTGAACATTGCTGGAGGGGAAGGCGAGCACTATGAACTCACGCTTTCTCAAGGGCGAGATAGCGATGGTGGCCCCAGCGCTTCTTCAGCCAATTCGGCGAGTCTTCCAAATAACCATACTTCAGAATGTTCTTCCCCATCTCTGGAGCCTTGCCGCTGAAATAATCCAGAATGCAAAGCCCTCCATTCGTCTGTTTCGTTTCCATGGATTTTGCCAGCCCGCCCAGCCCGACCATCTTGAGCATGTTTTCCTTCTTCATGGCAATGTCTGGCCAGGGAGGAACATCAAAAAACCCGGTTTCCTTGAGCCGCCAACCGCGCGGCGTAAGACAGGAAAGAATCCAGTCGGTATTAATGTGTTTCAACTCGTACTCTTCGGAATTGTGCGGGCGCAGCACCCAGCAAACATTCTGCTTGTTGGGAACGCAGACGAAGAGCGCCTTCTTGGCAACGCGAGACAATTCCGACAAGTACTTCTCTCCGTCCTTAACGTGCCAGAGCGCAGCGAAGTTCCATGCCAGGTCAAAGGCCCCGTCAGCGAAAGGCAGCTCCGCGGAGTTCGGCGGCTGAAAAACGAATACGGCCGGAAGACCAGTCTCTTGCCATGCCTTTTCGATGGCCGCCAAGCGTGTCGTAGATTGATCCACGATCGTGACCTTCGCTCCTTGCGATGCCCACCAGAGGCTGTTGATCCCCGACACGCCCGTCATTCCAAACGATGGAGCTTCCAGCACAGTCTGGATGTTGTAGCAATCTTTCAGCGAACTGAAGTAATTGTGCAGGATGAAGCGTTCGTAGGTCGTGCCGAGCCCTTCATCATGTCTCTTAAAATAGTCTTCCCAGCAATGCGAAATTGTAATGGTCGCGGTCTTCGTCACAGAGCCTCACCTCGGGGCAGTTGCGGTTTCATTCAAGAAACGGTCAAAAGCTTCTCGCGTGGGAACGGGGCGAATTCCCAACAAACGATATGCGTCGGCGGACTCATAGTGCCAGTCATTCGAGAGCAGCGCCATGCGTGCCATCCACTTTTCATTTCGGATGCTTTGGAACAATCGAAACGCCAGGCCAAAAACCCAGTCGGGGAGTCGAAAGTAGGTTGGGTACGGACAGCGGTAAAAATGGAGATGAATCCAATCGGCCAGGTCCCGCAGTGTGGTCGATTCAATGTCACCTACCACAAACACGCGTTGGGAAGGGTAGTCGTTCGCTATGAGATTGCAAAACGCCTCAGCAAGCCGCTCCACATCAACCAGGTGCACCCTATGATTGCTCCTTGGTAGCCACAGAAGGCGTTTCCTGACCAGATGGACTAGCGCATGGGGGAAACCGTCATCACCGGCCCCATACGTAATCGTCGGACGTACAATGTACGCGTTTAGGCCTTTGCGAATGTAAGTCTGGACGGCTTCTTCGCCCTCTATCTTCGATTGATGGGATTGGTTGTCTCCGCGGAAGGGGCTCTCCAAACCCGCCGGCATGTTCGTCGGAATCGTTCCATAAACCCCAACCGAGCTACAAAAAACAAATTTCTCGGCCTTCCGGTCATGCGCCGCGCGAAGCAAGCGCTCCGTTCCCTTGACGTTGACTTCCTGGAAGTCCTCCGTTGCTGCCTTGCCTCCGCCTCGAATCGCCGCTAAGTGAATCACCTGCCGGATTTTGTGTTCTTCGAAAACCTTCTCGATGACCGCTGGTTCATAGAAGTTTCCCGGAACTACTACGGCGCCATCGCGCATTAGCGACTGTGCTTGGGGGTGCCCCGTTCCATCCCTAAGGATGCACACCAGCCGCGAGCCATCAAGCGCTGCTACTTTCTTGGCGACGTGACGGCCAATAAGACCGCTGGCTCCCGTCAGCAGAACTGACCGCTCGCTCATCTATTTCGTTGACCCATTCGTTGGCGCTATGAGAGCTTCGGACGCCGTGAAACCGGACCATGTCGTCGCAATGCCCGCCAGGTTTCCAATGAGTCCGGAAGCTGCCATGACAATGGTCATTTGCAGAAGGCTGTCGCGGCCAAGCAAGTACATCCCAGCGGCTTGGCAAATTAGCACGCCCATTAAAATGTAGATAAACGACAAGCGTTTCAGGGAGAGGGCGTAATTCAGCCAGATATTTAGTCCTGCGTAAAAGCTCGCGGCAAGGTTGGCCATCCCGAGCACCAATCCCGGATTCGTATAAGCCGCAGTGAAGATCGTTCGAACGATGAAGTTGGGATAAAGGAGATAAATGGCTGTCAGGGCAAACCCCGGCAGCAGTGTCGCTGCGAGAGCCAGCAACAGGATGGGGCGTGGATCGCGTCCGCTCGCCCTGCGCTGGGTGGCCTTCGGCAAAACCACAATTCCCAGCGCCAGTGGAATGAACAAACTCATCTTCGCCAGAGTAACCACCGGCCCGTAGTCCCCGGCCGCGCTGGGGCTGTAAAAATGTTTCACGAATAGCGCATCCATATTCGCGAGGACCGCGAAGGCAGCAAGCCCCAGGAGCGTATGCGCCGAGTAGTGCCAGCTAACTTCGCAGGCATCCACTCCGCTACGATCCGCAAATTGAGGACGCAGGAGCCACAGCGCAATAAACAGGACCGTCGCCATCGCGAGCGGCAAAGCAATGATGGCTCCGGCTGCCTGGACTCCCAGCCAGATAAGCCCACATGCCAAGAGCAATCGCAGCAGGGATTGAATCACCTGCACGGCCCCGAAGCCTGCGAAAGATTGGAGCCCCTGCAGGGCCCCGTCCGTAACCGTTCGAACAAAAAACAGCAGGACCACGGGGCAAGCCACCCACAGCGGCCACGTGTTCGGCAGCCTGAGCGCATGGCCAAGCGAAGGACTAATAAGGACCATCGCCACCGTCGCCAGGAATCCCCACTGCCAGCCCCAACGCCAGGCCCGCTGGACTAACGCCCCAACGCCTTGCGCGTTTTCACGATGCAAACTCAGCTCCGCGGTGTAAAACGCCACAACATTCCGGATGGCATTGGTGAGCTGAGCCAAAACCTGCATCACCGCCGCGACGGCGATGAACACCCCATATTCAACAGGCACGAGCCAGCGCCCCGCTACGACGTTGACCGCATAGTCGAGCACTCCCGCCAAGCCCAAGGCCACAGCCATGACCAGGCTGTCGCGCACCCCGATCGAGCGCAAAACCGTAAGCACGCGCGTCAATGCATTGAGCTTC
>QHYL01000345.1 GCA_003224105.1 Acidobacteriota bacterium
GGCTGTCCAATCGGCTGTCCCCCGAGACCGGTTCCCGTCTGCATGCCCGGCTGACCCATTCCAAACGTATCTTTTGACGGATCCCAGATAAACTCGAACAGACGATAATTCTTGGCCTTATCGTAGACCATAACGGACTTCTTGTTGATCTTGCTGCCCACTCCAATAATGTTTCCTCCCATGATTGTGGGCGTGTCGCCAGCGGGGATTGGTGCGTCGCCACTTGCGCCCGTTGACTGATCGGCGGAAACCGCGGGTCCGGTCGTTGCCGTAGGATTCTGGGAGTTCGAAGGATTCGACCCGGAAGTTGAAGGCGCGGAGCTTGCCGGCTGCGCGCCCGCTTGGCCTTGCGGATTGAGGCTGCCTACTTGCCCAATTGCCTGCCCCAGGACAGACCCGAACCCACTGTTTGGAGCGCCGGGCCCGGCCATGGCAGCAACAGGTGTGCCCATCCCCTGAACCTGGCCAAATTGCAGATTCTGCGGCTGGGGCTTCAGGCTGCCGATGAGCTGACCTGCCGGGCCAACATAAATGAGCCTCCAGGAACCATCCTGCGCGTTCACCGGGTCCTTGTAAGCCTGGCGCATGAAACGCAGAGAGCCGATTTTGGGTTTGGTCAGGTCGTCGATGCTAGTAGGGAAACGTCCCAGTTTCCTGTAATACAGTTTTATGCCGCGCGCATATTGGCGGCCGCGCCAAATCATCTCTTTTTCTTTTTCGCGTTGCCCCTCGGTCTTGATGTTCGGGGCCGCCATTGCGGCCAGAATTAGCAGCATGGTGGTCATGAAGATCACCATCAACAGGGCGTATCCCTGTTCGCGAGGCCTTCGAGATTTTGCGCGGCTGCGTGCGGTCACTGCGGTGCACCTGGACCTGCTGCTTGCTCCTCAAGCGGAGCCGTGCCGATGCGTCCGGTAGAAATCTCTTCAAATTCGAGATTCGCGTTCCCGATTCTTATAATGCGGAAGCGCTTCAACAGCACGTCGCCCTCGCCCAAGACGTATACCTCCTCGCCGTCTGTGAAGAAAGCGCGGCGAGAGGTGCCATTGGGCACGGTGCCGAAGCCATAGAATTTTACATTCGACGGAAGAACCAATGGGGGCGGTGGCGGTGTGGGAGCTTGAGGTTCTGGCCCGTATTTCTCAAATTTCTTTTCCAGATTCGTAGCCCGCGGCGGAGGCGCTTGTGCCGGGCTGAACGGATTGCGCCCTGAACCTTTGTATTCGGCACGCCGGGCGCGCTCGATTTGTTCCATTCGAATATGGGGATTGGGAACTTGAATAATGGGATCTTCCTGCAGGTTTGGACCGGCATCAGCGGTTACAACGCGCTTGTCGCGGAAATTCCATGCCCACACAATGGCCGCGGCCACGACCAATATAAAGAGGACGCCGATTTGTCGCTTCTGCTTCATGCCCCCGCCCGAAAGTACGTCTTGAGATGCAGCCCGACTTTGATGACGTTGGCAGGCCCTTTCGTATCCTTTTGCGGGGCCAGTGCTAAGGACTCTACTTCATAAATATTCGCCGAACGTTGCAGCCCGTTCAAGAAAATAATTACGTTCTTGTAGTCCCCCTCAATGGTCGATTCCATGGCCACTTCCGTTAATCCGCGCGACGGAACGGGAGTCGTCTTGAAGCCAATATCCGGAGCCTTTAGCCCGCTTTTTTTGGCGATGTCGCGCAGTTCAGACAAAACAGAAGAATACCCGGTGCTGGCAGGCAGAAGCATATGCTCGAACTTCTCGCAATCCTTTTGCGTGCTCGGCATGTCTTCGCGGATTTGTTCTGCTCTCGCAACCGAACCCTTCAACTTCTTGACGTAGTCTTCCTGTCTAACAAATGCAGGTCCCGAAGTCAGAGGCTGCGAAGCAAGCTGATAACTATAGCCAGCCAGGGCCAAGTCGGCTGCCACGAGGCAAACCACGCCGCCCAGGATGACCCGCCTGCGGGTTGTGAAATCGCGCGCCATCAAGTCCCCGAATAATAAGTGGATAGCTGAACGACCCGTTGGTCATTGTTCGGACCGTTCCCTAATGCTGGCATGACGTCACTGCGAATCTGCACTTCTGAGAATTGCTGGGAAGTTTCCAGGGCATGGATGAACTGCAGCTTGACGTCATCGCCGGCTGCGCCAAAAGTCAGGGTCAGCTCGACGTGTCCGGAGTCCTGCTTGGGCTCAACGCTGATGATGCGCACGCCGCCGGGCAGAAGGTGTTCCAGATCCATGAACATTTTCGTCCAGTTGAAGCTGCGCACAGCAATAATGCCATTGATGAAAGCCGCGCGGTCATGTATGTCGGCAACGCTTTTTTGCTTGAAATACCGCTCCAGTTCCCGTCGCCTTGCCTCGTACTCGGAGCGCTCCTCGTTAATTTTTGCCGTGCGCGCAAGGACCTCCGTCGCCGCCTTGCGGACAGAATAAACGTGCCATCCCAGGGAGAGAAAAACGGCCGCGGCAACGAAGGCAGAAAGGCTCGCGCCCGCCAGGAAGTGCCGGTGCGATTCCACCGGCTTCGTCACCAAGTTGAGCCGAACTTGCATTTCCTACCAATCTCCTCAAACTCAAAGAAATCTCTATTTAACTACGATGCAACATCCAGCCAACCAGTCCATCCAAGTCACGGTCGGCAAGTTGCCGCGCATCGTCTTTGATGATTCCTTCGGAGTGCGCGGAATTCAATAAGGACTTTACCTCGCAATGAAATTCCCGCTCCAGAGGCTCAGAAAACTCACCGAGTCTTATGCCCAGGCCGGCAATCCGCACCGAGGAAATTCCCTCATTCCAGGTATCCTGGTAATAAGCCGCGACGGGGAAAATCTCCTCCAGCAGCATTTGCGGGGTAAGGCTGGCGCCTTGCGCGGGAAGGTCCGTGCAGCGATAGCCGCAAAGCAAGCCCGACCGCACAATGGCTGTCGTCAGGGCAGAGCCCGAAATGCGCGCAAGCAAGACGGGCCTATTGCCATCTAGCAGAGAGAGAGCTGCCAGCGTGGAACTTAGCACCACGCCGGGTTGCAGCCCGACTCCCTCGGCGAGCGATTCGTATTCGCGGATAATGCGCAGCCGCGCCAACGCTGTGACGATATCCACGCCCGCCTCGCGCGGAGCCTGGCGAAAATACGAGATGATGGTTTCGTCCGCCTCGAATGGCACGCTCTTTTTCAGTTTCCACCGCAACAACGGAATCGCTTCTTCCGAAGAACGCGGGAAATCCTCGAAGTGCTGCACAAAAACGCGGATCACGGGATCGGGAAGAATCAGGGCAACATCCTCGGCCTTCGTGCGAAGCCGGTCGCAGGCCTTGGCCACAGCGTTTTTTGCCGCCCCCGAATTCACCAGGTTGGTCTCCACCGCCGAGGGAATCACCGCTCCCGGCGGAAACAATTCCACCGCAAAAGCATCCGGCGCACCCGAGCGGCCCCACCTCGCCACGGCAACCCGATCCGCAGCAATCTCCATCGCCACAGGAGGATGCGGAATCGCATCTAGCCAGCGGGCCACGCGCCGAGCAAGCCCGCTCTTGTAAATGCCTTGACGAACTGCGGTAGCGCTACTCAACGAAAGTCACCTTGTTAATTTCTTTGACGCTGGTAATGCCGGCCTTTATCTTGGCCAATCCACTTTCGCGCAACGTGGCCATTCCTTCTTCGCGGGCGGCTCGCTTGATTTCAGAAGTTGGGCGACGATCCACAATCATTTCCCGGATGCGGTCGGTCAGGTCCATTAATTCGCAAATTGCCGTACGTCCGTGGTACCCGGTGCCCGAGCACTCCAGACATCCGACACCTTCGAGGAGGGTCGCATTCGCCCATACTTCAGGGTCCAAACCCAACTCTTTCAATTCCTCCGGAGAGTACTTCTTGGCCCGCTTGCAATTCGGGCAGATGACGCGCACCAGGCGTTGCGCCAGGATGCAGTTCAGCGCAGAAACAAAGTTGTAAGGCTCAACGCCCATGTTCACGAACCGGCCAATCACGTCCGTCACGTTGTTGGCGTGAACCGTCGTAAAAACCAGGTGGCCGGTAAGCGCCGATTGAATGGCAATTTGCGCCGTTTCCTGGTCGCGAATTTCACCGACCATGATTTTGTCCGGGTCGTGCCGCAGAATGGAACGCAAACCTCGGGCAAAAGTAAGACCCTTCTTCTCATTTACGGGGATCTGGGTGATGCCGCGCACTTGATATTCAACAGGGTCCTCAATCGTGATGAACTTGTCGTCGTCGCTTTTGATTTCATTGATGGCCGCATAAAGCGTGGTCGTCTTGCCCGAGCCCGTCGGACCCGTCACCAGCACCATGCCGTAAGGTTCATGAATATAGCGGCGGAATCGGTAGAGTTCTTCCGCGGAGAAACCGACTACGTCCAGAGTCAGGTTCGCAAATTTCTCGGAAAGCGTTTCTTTGTCGAGCACGCGCAGAACCGCGTCTTCTCCGTGGCTTGCAGGCATGATCGAAACTCGCAGGTCGATGTAACGCCCCTTGTACTTCACGCGGAAGCGGCCGTCCTGCGGAACACGCCGCTCGGCGATATCCAACTCGCTCAAAACCTTAATACGCGAAAGAACCGAAGAATGATGTTCCTTGGCGATCGGCTGCATGGCGTGCTGCAAGACACCGTCAATGCGGTACTTTACGGCTACTTCCGTATCACGCGCCTCAATGTGAATATCACTAGCGCGCCTTTCGAGCGCCGTGAAAATGATGGTTTCGACCAGGCGAACCACGGGACTGGCCGTGCTATCCCGCGTCAGACGATCGCCGGAAATGGTCTCTTCGGTTTCCTCCTCCTCCTTGGACGCCTGGAGGGCAAACGCTTCCGTGGCTTGTTCCAGAACCCGCTGCGACTGCTCGGTGCGCTTCAGCAAGTCGCTGATTTGGCGAGCGGTTGCAACACGAATCAGAAGTTTCTTGACGCCTAGCAAGAGCTGGAGTTCATCGCTGCTGTGGACTAGGCCTGGATCGGCGGCAGCAATGGCTAAAACGTTGTCATGCGCCTCGAGTGGCACGAAGTTGTAACGAAACATCAGGTCCGCGGGGGTCTTGCGAATCAAATCCGGGTCAATCCGCTGCTCGCGCAGATCGATAAACGCGTATCTATACCTTTCGGCAAGCCGGCGCGCATATTCCTGTTCCTGCAGCTCTTCGGCCGCCGAAGTCCCTCCGGCGATTATGTTGGCGTGTTGGTCCGTTGTAGCCATAGCTCCTACTTTGTCCCGTTGATGGAGAACGAAAAGATTGGTAGATACAGAGAAATTAGAATGAACGCCACGAACAATCCCATGATGATGAGCAAAACGGGCTCGATCACGGCTACCAGTGCTCCGAGACGCAGATTCACTTCTTCCTCGTAGAACTCCGCCACACTGTTCAGCATCGGCGAAATCACCATTTTTGTGGATTGGGCGACCGTAGCTTGCAGCAACCTGCTGGTAATGGCTTCCGTGGCGGTTTGCAGCCCAGCCACCAGCGGCGTGCCGCCGGTCAAGAGTGTCGCCAGCGTCCGGCAAAATTGCGCAACCTGGAACTTCAGCAGCGTGTCTCCGACCAACGGCAAGCGAAACTTGAACCGGTCGAACGCCGTGCCGCCCTCTTCCGTGCGTGACCAGAGAAAAACGCCAAACGCCGTAACCGCCAACGCAACCACAAGTCCCACGAAATACATCCGGTAATCCACGGTCAACGCAATCAAGATTCGCGTTGGAGTCGGAAGCTCCACGTTCAAATCCCGGTAGAGCAACGCGAACTTCGGAATGACCCCCGTAACCAGGTACGTCACAATGACGGTGGCCACACAAATCAGCAAAGTCGGGTAAACGAGCGTGGCGATGATTTTCTTTTTCACGCCCGTGCTTACACGCTGATAGCCGATGTAGTAGTCCAGAACGCCCGGCAGATTACCGCTCTTTTCACCAGCCAGGATTGCCGTAGAGTAAACTTTGGAGAACATGCCCGCTTGATCCACCGCTTCGGACAGCGACTTTCCCTCCCGCACCTGATCCCGAATTTGCGCGACGACTGGCCTGAGTTTCGGAGAGGTCGCGCGCGTGGCCAGAAGGTCCAGCGCCTTCAAAATGGGCAACCCTGCCTTGATTAACGTATTGAACTGCTGGTTCAGAATCAGGAAATCCGAGCCGCCCACCTGCCGCCCGGTTCTGCGGCGAACCAGGCTGCCCAGGCGTCCACCGCGCGACTCGACGGAGTAAACGTAGAGCCCGCGATCCGCAAGTTTCTGGCGTGCTTCGTCGAGAGTGTTCGCGGCCTCCACGTGCGAGAAGACACGCCCGTCGGCATTCGCCACGCGACAGACAAATTCACCCATAGACTTTCAGTTTACCTCATCTACATGCTATGCGTAGGGGGCGCTGGGGGTTGGCCGTTCCTGACTGCTAAGGGAGCCATTCCTACGGGGGAGTTTATGGACTTGCCGATTTCTGGGCCGCCCCCAGTTCCCCGTTCACTATGGCCACGCCGCGAGGAACCTGAAAGCGAAAGAACGAATCTTCGACCTTGGGATTGAATTGCCAGCTTGCGAAACGAAACTCGATTCCTACGCCTCCTGCATCATTAACTAAAACGCGAAAAAGTTCTCCGGACTCTTCAACTACTTCCAGGTATGCAATATCCTGCGCCTCGACCGAGTCTGCTGCGCGGTCGGCGTCCCTTCCCTCATCTGACTTAGACGCACCACGCAGCTCACAGTAGAGCACGACATCCGCAGAATTTTCCGGGGCCCGTTGCGGAGCGTATCCTATTCTATTACAAATCCGCGAAAGCTTCACTTCCCCGGCAAGCAGCGCCAGGGGCGTCCGCCAGTCCGTGCTTTTCTTTGCGGGCACGCGCG
>QHYL01000346.1 GCA_003224105.1 Acidobacteriota bacterium
CGTTGGAAGCCTAATCGATGAAGTCGTAAGTTGCCGCCAGCCATTTACTCGCGCCGCGAATTTTTGTAAGGTTTTAGTGTTGCTCGAATGCGCAGGGAATTCTCTACGAATTGCAGTACTCGAATCTGACGCTCGCGGGGCAGGAGAAAACTGAATGACATTGCTGGATCCACCTCCCGTTAAACCCGAGAAATCGCGAGCCATGGCCTTCACCGTTGCCGCCGTCACCGTGGCGTTGATTGTCGTTCTATGGTTTGCCTTCCGCTACTATCCTGAGAAAAAGGCAGCCGAGCGCTTCTTTGCTGCGCTGGCCGAGGGCAATACGGAACTCGCCTACCAACTCTGGAAACCGGCTCCAACCTATTCCATGAAGGATTTTCTCGCCGACTGGGGCCCCGAAGGATACTACGGCCCGGTAAAGAGCTACGAGATCCTGAAAACTTGTGCGCCTCACAGTTCCAATACCGTGGACGTGAGCGTGGCTGTTAGTCCCTTTTCCCCCATGCCCCAACCTAGTGACGCGGAAAAGAGCCTAAAAACCAAAGTCGTGAGCGTCTGGGTGGTCACCTCCGACAAATCTCTCAGCTTCCCGCCCGGACCAGTTTCTTGTCATTTCCTCTAGCAGCGCGCTTTAAGAAAGAACATTTCTTCGATTTTTAAGCTGATTCGTGCAGGACAAACTGACACATCGCATCGAAAATGCTCTAACGAATCTCGTCTAGCGCATACTCCAATTCCTTGGGCGAAACGCTCGCCGTACCTAACTTCCCCACCACCACGCCGGCCGCGATGTTGGCGAGTATCGCCGCATCCACTAGCGACGCACCTGCCGCGGCGGCAAGACTTAAAACGCTGAGAACGGTGTCCCCCGCGCCCGTCAAGTCGAAGACCTGTCGTCCCGTCGCGCCGCGTTCAATGCCTGGCTGCCCGATGCGGGCGTATGTAAGCTCGAGACCCGTTGCGTGGATATGCACACTTCGTGGGGCGGACTCTTCAAAAACATTCATTCCCTTTTGGCCGCGCGTGATGACCACACCACTGCAGCCGCAGTGCGCGAGCAGCGCCCGGCCAGCTTCCTCGAAGGATGCCTCATCGTTGAGCGGCAGATTGACCAATAATCTGGCCTCGCCTTCGTTACAGGTCACCGCGCGCGCTCCTCGATAGGCGTACAATCGCTTCGTCTTCAGCCCGATAAAAACGGGTACTTTCAGCTGGTGCGCCGCGCTCAGCACGCGGTCGGCAAAATCATCGGTAATCAGTCCTTTGTTGTAATCAGAAAGTACCAGGGCGTCGAGCTTCTTGAGTGCTGCGAAAATCATGCGCAGGAGTTTTTCCTGCGTCTGGGCGGCCAACGGCTCGCGGCGCTCGTGGTCCACGCGCACTACATGTTGATGCTTGGCGATGATCCGCGTTTTCACCGTGGTAACGCGCTTGGGTTCGGTCAGCACGGCCTTGCTGACGATGTTCTTGCTAAGGAGACATCTCTCAAACGCGCGGCCTGCTTCATCGCTGCCCAGCACGCCAAATGCCTCCACTTTTGCCCCCAGCGCGGCAATGTTGGCTGCCACGTTCCCCGCGCCTCCCAAGCACTCGTTCTGCTCCACAAAATCCACCACCGGCACAGCCGCTTCCGGGGACAGGCGCGAAGCCGTGCCCCACAAGTAGCGGTCCAGCATCATGTCCCCGAGGACACCAATTCGTTTGCCGCGCAATCGCGGCAGCAGCCGTTTTAACCGGGGGACGGAATGGACGAGAGGATTCGTCATGCGAGCTGGGCGGACTCAGGCTACTTACTCGGGTTTTCCTCCACGATGGTGGCTTCTTCTGGCAGCATCACGGGAATTTCATCGCGAATCGGATAAACGCGCCGGCAGGAGACGCATTTCAACCCGGATTCATCTGCCAGAAGCTCCACCCGCGTTTTACACACCGGGCAGACCAGAATGTCGAGCGCATACTTGGGAATCGCCAAGATTTTCTCCCAGCCGGGCAATGAACCCTGCAGCTAGGCACTCTACCAAACGCCTTCGATGCTCAGCAACTCGGCGCGGGACGAGCCGATGACCAGACTCTGCGCATGTTCGCGGCACACAACTTCATGTCAGCTTTTGTACAAGAGAGCACGACAGCACCAAAACTGACCCTCGGGCCAGTAGTTTTTCGCGGTATCCGCGCCATAAACTGGCAGTGAGTTAGTTCGAATCCCCTCCCTACGGGAGAACTACCGTGTACTGCGATCGCTGTGGACTGAATTTCCTGCCCAAACAGTCCGTGTGCACTCGGTGCAAGAAAGTGCCCACGCGGTACTGGTTTCAATTCATGAGTTTGGTCACCATCCTGGTGGCTGTTCTCTGCAACACCGTACTTGGACTGTTTTTGCTGCCCCGGCTCGCCAACGCTCACCACGGAAGGCTTCTGTTTCGAGGTTGGACCTGGTTCAACCAGCAAGCAGCATTTTACGGCTGGGTGCCGCTCGCGCTGGGCCTGCTTGCCTGGGACTACTTCGTGTGGAAAGAGGCGCGTCCCAAGCTAAAAGGCTGGTTGACGCGGAAGCTCTTGACGTTCTCGCTCGCCGCCGGTGTTGCCCCCATGATTCCGTGGTGGATTCCGGCGGGTCAGCCTCCTGGCCAGTTCCTGTCCATGATTAGCAGATACCAGGGCTTGCCGGTCCTGCTGGCCTGGGGCGTGGTCCTGGTCGTAACCATTGTTTTGTGCATCGACCCGGAATCCCGCGACTATCTGCTCGGCCATGGGCGGACCTTGAGCATCGTCAGTACCGGCATGCTGGTGCTGGTTCTTGCCATGACCCTGATTGGCTGGTCGCTCACCTACTGAGCCACAAATTAGAGCCAAGTTTTTACTGGTCGTTCGGACAGGATACTCGCAGAAAACACACCTCTGCGAGGACTATTGCCGCACAAAACCTTGCTACGCCTTAATGGAATGAACGGAGCAACCATGAAAACCCAAAAGACCCAGATCCTTCTCGGCGCTTTGGCGCTATGTCTTTTTGCCGGGACTTCCTTCGCGCAAGACCGCGTCTTCAATTGGCTGCCCGCCAATGACGAGACGGTGCGGCTCGATCCCGCGAACTATCACACTGGCCGGACCTATCACCCGAACGCCGTTGGCCAAAACAATCACGTGGACATTAAAGCGCAGAAGCCCGTCACCATCTTCATGACGCCCGAAGCGGCCTGGAACGCGGCGCTGCAGCATCCCGAAGCCATTGCGAGCCTGCCTCAGGTGTGCCTCCGCGAGCACGTTGTAAATACCACTTATGTCTGCGAACTCCCTGTCGAGGCGATGACGCTGATCATCCGTGACGAGCGTTACAGTCCAGGCGCGCCCGTGTTTGCCGGACTTGGCGTGGTGCTGAATGCCATGGAAGGCACGCAAAACAATGCCGTTCGTGAAGTAGGCTCGGGAATCGCTGCGGTACTGAATAGCGCGCGTCAAGTCTCCTCCCCGCGGCAATTCAAGGATCCCAACGACGTACGCGTCCAGTATTACCGCTGGGACTGCGTCGAGAATTGCGTCCAACCTGAGTTTCGCTGGATGGAGCAGGTCAAGGAGAAATACCAGCTAACGTCCTTCTTGAAAGTTTATGGCGGCTTCCAGCCCGACCACGACGGCGAGCAGGTCAGCATCAAAATCAAGTCTCCCGTTCCCATGGTTGTGGCCATGCTGCCGTCGCAAATTGCGGATCAGTTGCATTCGCAGCCAGGTGCGATCGAGACCGCGCTTCAAAAGAATGCCTGCCAGCAACGCGGCGTGCAATCCTTGGAATTCCAATGCACATTCAATCTGGCCGACGGCCCGCAATCGCTTGTGGTCGCGCCCGAAGCCGGCGAAAAAGTCCCACATAAAAAGGCTGAAGTGCTGATGTTGGCCTGGCGCTGCGTCGACAATTGCCAGGTGCTGCAAACTCAGAAATAAGAGTCACGGCAGAATCTCTAATCCGCCTTCGGACGGCAACAAACTATTTGTGACTGGGCAGCAATTCCCAGATTCCAGCGTCCTCTGTGCCCAAGACCCAGGAAGCGAAGCCGCGCAGCCCGCGGTCTTTCACCAGCGCATAGCGCTCTTTGAACGTGCGCGCATCCGTGTAGAAAATCCATTCGCGCTCATCATCTCTGTAAAAGTATAGCCACGCGGTCCGGTCGGCTGCATCCCACTCCGGATGTCCGCCATAGGCTTTGGCCAGATCGAGTGCGTCATCCGTGGAAATGTACTCGGCGGTGGGATTGGGCTTGTCCCCGCTCTTGTCCGGCGGCTTAATCGGCGTCCCCGTGAACCAGTGATAACCATACAAAGGAATCCCCAGCGCGAGCTTCTGCGGCGGCACCACTTTCAGCGCGTAATCCAGATTCGCGACGGTCCAATTCCATCCGGCAACCGGGCCGGGCACGGTCCACGTGGTGTGCTGGTCGTAAGCCATTAGGCAAAGAAAATCTACGGACTCAGAGATAGCCTTCAGGTCATATGCCCCGCGCCAGTTTTCGTAGATCCACTTGGAGAATCCTGTTTCGCCCGGATGTCCAGGCGCATTCGGAATCGTCGCAATGGAAAGCTGAAGTCCCGCTTTGTGGAATACTGCCGCCGTCTCACGGACGAAGCCGGAAAGTGCATCCCGGTCCGTCCAGTTCACGTTTTCAAGGTCCAGTTGGAACCGATATAGCCATTGTCTTTGCTCGCGCGGATCAAAGCCGCAATGGCCTGCTGCCGTGCGGGCCCGTTTCCGAAGAACTTGTGCACCTCCTCCTGCGCAAATCCGCCGTTTACCACCAGCGGCATCACGGGAACATGATGCTGCCGCGCCGTTTCCATCACCTGCGGATTGGCCTCCCCGGAAACCAAACCGCTCGAATCCACCGAGTACCAGTTGGGCGAAAGGATATCCACTTTGTCGGCATGCGCCAGAAACGAGCGGACCGATAGAGGCTCACGCGTCATGTAGAAAATGGATTTCGGTTGTTGGGCGCAGATACGGATGGGGGCAAGCAAAAATGTCAAGGCAGTCAAAAACATTATTTGTAAGTGTCTCACGCGCGAAGTCTAGCCGCTCCCAACCGCCTAGCGCAATAAGCTACGGAGTGCCGGGCTCCGAGCGACGCGAGAGAAACTTCTGGGCGAACCCAATCAAGATCTACTCGAGCCTCCACGGCGACCGCTCGGGCCATTGGCGAAGCGCTTCGAGCGCCCAACCAGTGGACTTGTCTGCGTGGCAGGAGGTGCAGGGATTCGGAATCTGATACTTGTCAGTCATCGCGGGAGACAGCACCGCGAACGTGTGCGCGCGCACTTTAACGTCCCCGAGCGTGGTCTCGATCTTCGGCATGTGGCATGCCAAGCACTGGCTTCCTGTCGAGCCTTTCTTGTGGTGACTTGCATGCGGTTCTTGTGCGCCGTGCCATCCGCAAAGTGTGTAAACGTCGTCTGGCCCAGCGTATGTTCTTCAAGCTGCCAAAAATCGCTAAGATGCAGGCCCACGCGGTACCCCACCGGCCAATCATAGTACTTCCCTTCGATCGGATTCTTGAGCGGGCGGCCCTGCGAATGGCATTGAATGCACGTGTCGCTGGCCTGAACGTAGTCCATTCGCGCCGGGTTAATGATGTTGCCGCGGACCGGGTTGGCCGCATGCTCGCTTCCCGGCCCATGGCAGCGTTCGCAGCCGACATTCCATTCCACAACTTGCTTGGTCCGGATGTTGTAATCCACGGAGTGGCAGCCATCGCAGGTAGGGCCGGTAGGCCGCTGCATGTTGTCGGGCGGATAAAACGGCTCCCACCAATCCGTCCCTTTGGCGACAAAATAAGGCTTCCAGGCGCGGTGGGTGACGTCCCACTGGGCCGGCTCCGGATAATAGTCATCCCCAATCCGCGTGAAGTAACGCTGCTTCCAGATGCTCCCGTACACCAGCGCGACTTGGTC
>QHYL01000347.1 GCA_003224105.1 Acidobacteriota bacterium
CGCCGGAGTGACAGGCTATTTGCTCAAGGACGCATCCGCTTCGGACGTGCTGAACGCCGTGCGCTCCGTGTTTCGCGGTGAAGCCGTTTGCCCGCCGCAGCTTTGTTCCACGCTGTTCCGTTTCGTAGCCCAAACGGCCAAGGAGATGCCGGCGCGCGATTCCGCTTTGAGGCCGGAACTTACTTTGCGCCAACAGCAATTGGTTTCGCTTGTTGCCAAGGGCCTTACAAATAAGGAAATCGCTTCGCTCCTGAATCTGTCTGAGTTTACGGTAAGGAATCACATTCACCGGATTCTGAAGCAGGTGGACGCTGAGAGCCGGAGTGAAGCCGTTGATGTGATTCGTGCCAGCGGGTTTGTTCTGAACGCATAACGCATTCCGCAGTTCCGTTCTCATTCTTATTCTTAGCGTTTGACGTCTCGCGTGGCACTTTCTCACGACCTGAACACTTAGGTCATTATCTTCTGGCTGAAAGCACCGTGGCAGGGGCTGCACCACGCAAAGCGGTGTCTGCCACACCGTCGGGCGTTGAAGGGATCAGGTAGCTTCCCTTCACCCGGTATTCTTTTCCTCGCCATTGGACTTTACTAGGAAAGAATCCCGCTACCCAAACAAAGAAGTTTACGGCATCTCTCATGGGGACCAGCCAAATCTTCCTGCGGACCACCAGGTCCCCAAGCCCCCACACACCAATGGTCCAAGCCATGGCCAACCTTAAAATGAGATAGGCCAAAAGATAAGCAAACGAATGCGTAGCGACCGCGGCAAGCACCGCCCAAGGTAGCCCAAATGTCATCACCAGTCCCAGGTAGCCCACCGGTCGAATGTTTCGCAACATGATGGACCATCGTAACTCGTGCCTTAAGAATTGGCTCAATCGTTCCTTGGGAAAAACCATCCAAATCGGCTTGCGCATCAGTGCGATGCGGTAGCCGTTCCGAGCGATTTCGTTCCCGAGCGTAAAATCGTCGGAATGATGATTGGCCATGGCTTCAAACCCGCCGATCTCCGCGAGACGCTGTTTCGTCGTGGCCATCGTCCACCCTAGCGCGAAATCCATGCCACCAAATCTTTCAGCTACGAGGGCGCTCGCGGAAGAATCGCTCGGGACACCGACGGCGTCCAGGTCGCTTGCAAAATCTCCTTCCGTAATGCTTCGAAAAAGAGCGGTAACTGCTCCGACCTTTGGATCCTGGAACGGCGCCGCTGCATTTCGCAAATAGTCCGTGTCCACCCGAACGTCGCTGTCATTGATAACCAGCAAGCCGTATTTGGCTTCACGAACCAGGCGGCAGAGGAGATTCATCTTTGGGCTTGTTCCCAGCAAAGGCGCTCCCACAAGCAGCCGGATCGCTCGCCGGGGAAAGGCCTCCCGCAATTCTTCCACGACAGGAATCGCCGGATCATTCTCATCCGTTACGCCGAATAGAATTTCGTATTCCGGGTAATCCAAGCTGCAGAAACTAGCGAAGTTTTCGTAGGCTTCGCGATCCAAGCCGCAAACGGGTTTGAGGATGCTTATAGGGGGTGTGAATTTGGAATCGAGTCGGACGGACCTCCGCGATTCATGAAAATAGGACCAGCCACAATAAGTCGCAATCACATAGTAGACGAGCGGCGCGAACGCCATGAATAATATGAACGATCGCAAGAAATGGAGTATCATGACTGCGCTCCATTCGAGACTAAAGCCGCTTTGCCAAGTCAGGATGGAAGTCCCACCCAAAATGTGTAAATGCATCGCCTCTTTGTTGCGACCCGCCTAGAATAAACAAAGCGGCGCTAAACGCCCTCCCTGCAATTGGAAGGTCCTTACATGCGATGTTTTCCGAACCAGCCCCCGTTCAGGCGGTGTTCGAAGTATGGGCTAATTGAAAATTTTAATCCACTCCTTAGAATCATTTGGATGTACCCGAAAGGCATTTCAATGTACCAGTCCACCCGCTTCTAACCATAGGTAAGACTCCACAGTCCGGACTGCTTAGAAAACGGAAAAGCATGAGACCTCTGATTCACCAGCATACCTTTTCGCCCCTTGACCGACTTCGGCGGGTCAAGCTACGGATGATTGGAGAGACAGCCTCTGCCTTGTCACAAACGTACTGGCTGTCACAACACTGCTGCTTCCCTGCAGGATACGTTAGAATCAAAAGCGGAGGAGTGGGTGAGCGGTTGAAACCGGCGGTCTTGAAAACCGTTAGGCTCGAAAGGGTCTCGGGGGTTCGAATCCCCCCTCCTCCGCCACTAAACAAAACGTAGCTTTGGAGTTAGAAGGATTGCCGTTTCGATTGAGGCGGGTGATTGCGCGGCTCTTTATCACAGTTTTATCCCAATTGGTTTTACTGTACTGCCTGCCCTGCTACATCTAGCTCGCTAAAGAACTGCTCGACTTGTGCCATTCCGTTTGCTGTGACTTCGGGCACGTCTTTGATGTAGTGCACGAGAGTTGTGTTGACGCTGGAATGCCGCAACAGCCCCTTCGCGGCCATTGGATCGCGGGTTATCGCGGTTAGCTGAGTTGCGATGCCCCGGCGAAGTGAATAGAAGCCGTGCCACTCAAGGGGCTTCCAATTTTTCGACTCGCCGTCGCGGTAGTTCTCTCGGTTGCGGAGTGGGCCGGATGACTCGCTTTGCCAGCATGTTGAGGTCGAGCGGCCCCCCCTTCACGCCGCGTAGGATTGGACCTTTCACCGGATTGCGCTCGATCTGGCGAAGGTGCGTAAGAAGCTCTCTAAGCGGCTCAATCACCACAACGGGCTTTGCGGCACTCGCTGTTTTCGGATCGGTTGTGTGCTTACGCCAGACGCTCTGCTCGACGGTGAGAGTTTTTCCGTTGTAATCCTCCCACCTCGCTCCGCGAGCCTCTCCGGGGCGGAGGCCGGCAAAGAACATCAAAGCAATCGCCGTTTGGGCTTGGAGCTTTAGGCGTCCTTCTACGTCTTTTGCCCGCTTGAGCACATCCAGGATTGCGACTACTTCATCGGGCGTGCTTGCGTGAGTGTCGGACGGCCTAGCTGCCTTCCGCGGAATGATCGTCCCTTGGACGGGGTTAACCCCGTCGAGGACTCCAATGTTTTTGGCGAAGGTGAAAATACCGCTCAAGAGGGACTTCGCGTGCTTCAGCGAAGAGCGTCCCCATCCTTTCCCCACAAAGTAGGAAAGGGTGTTTGCGGCATCCACTGTTCTGAAGTCTCGCAACCGGATCTGGCCGACTCTGGGACAGAGCGCATCTTTCCAGAGCTTGGAGTAGCCGTGAACGGTTGAAGGTTTGAAGTTTTCGTGTGCGTATGGATCGTAGTACTCGCTGACAAACGCCGCGAGCGTAAGTGAGCTACGGGCGTCCGTTTTGCCTTCGTTTAATGGCCGTAGTTTTTCGGCTAGCAGTGGACGTACATCCCCCTTCGTCCGGTAGCGGTCATCAACTTCGCAAAGTTTTTCAAACCGCTGTTTGCGGACGGTCTGGCCCTTCTTGATTATGTCTTCGCGCCAGCGTCCGTACCAGCTTCCTCCTATTCGTTTGATACTTCCGGTCTGTGTTTTCAATTAATCCTCCTTTGGCAAATCTAGTTTTCTGCGAATGTACTCGGATACCGGAAGCCCTTGTTCTTTGGCACGCTTCTGCAATTCGCGCCATTGTGTTCTAGTGAGCCGGACAGGAATTACAAGCGAGCGTACCCTTGAGCGGAGTTTCGGTGGCCGACCCATTCGCATGACTTATCGTATACCGATAAGTCTGCCGATTTGTCAAGCGGGCTGTGAGGATAAGGGCATAGCTTAGGCCGCCTTGCGCTCACGCCGTTTCTGGCGCTCAAGCCACGCCAGAACGTCTCGCCAGTCAAACCGCAAATACAGCCCCATTTTTATATGGGGTAGCGGGTCGGGATTGCGAACGCCTGAGCGGTTGCGCGTTTGCTCATAAACCCATGAGGGTTTGACCTGGAGGCGGTCCGCGAGTTGCTGAGGCGTGAGTATCTCAATTGGCGCGACTGTACTGGGTGGCAGGGCGGGGATTGGCAGATGTTCTTTGCTCAAGATATTGAGTCTCCTACCGGCTCGATGTGTTCGCTGCATCGATAAAAGATGGCAGGGCCAATTGCCTCCACCGCCGTCTGTTTGTGGTCGATGCTCAGGCGGACGGAAGCCTGACGATAAAGCAACCAACGATTGTGTTGGACGTATCCCCCGCTCCGAAGGGGACGCCCGTTCCCGACGACAGTAATCTCCCGGATCGTGCCAGTGTTGAGCGTGCGCTCGTTGAAAATGCATTGAAGTCTTTCTTGGATGAGGTTGCTGCACAACGTGCGAAAGAAGTGGACACCATCTCCCGCCACATGGAGATTTCGCTAGGCGAGTTGATCCATCGCCAAAATCTCCAGTTGGCGGAACTTGTGGGGCGACAGCAGCAGTCGGGTGTCACCGTGCCCGGTTTGGACGGCAACATCGCCCTGTCAGAATCCCATCTCGATGAATTAAATAACCGACTTGAGAACCGTCGTGCAGAGTTGAGGAACGAGAAGCAATGCACCATTGGCGACATCTTGCATCTCGGTCGTGCTTGGGTATTGCCTCGTCCCGACCAGACTGTCGAGCGCCCACTAGCGGTCCACAGGGTGATCCGGCGAAGTCAGTCAACGTTGGTGTAGCAGCACACATCACGGCGGCATCACCCGGAGGCCCCCGCTACGATCCGACATTTTTGACCGAAAAACGGGGCGGACCCGAAAACGGAATCTGGTTATGCCAGACCTGTGCCAAGTTAATAGACAATGACCCGGCTCGGTTCACCGTTGAAGTCCTGAAGAAATGGAAAGCTGATGCTGAAGAGGAAGCCAAAGCTCGCGTAGGCAAAACCGCAGTACCCACCAACAGCCCTTCGGTGAGTCTGGCAAAATATGCACGAGTGCGGATCGAACCTATAGTTCCTCGTGAGCATGAGCAATCCGAATTTATGCTCATGGAAGACTCGGAAGGGTGTTTTACATTTCAAAAACTGGACTCCGACAGATACATCGATATCCCGAAGTCCTTTATCGAGAAAATTCACAAATTTGGCGACAAGAAACCCGCTCTTGTGCAACTGAGCGGAAGACTTCAATGGGTTACAGCCAGACGGAATTTTGACTTGTTCCCGGAGAAACCGCCCGATGGGCCCGCTGGCGCATACGGCGTGAGCAAGATCATAGATTTCAACTATCCAACGAGAGCCGGAATCAATGGCAGCTTCGCTCGTGAAGATCAACTCCCAAGAGTGTTAGCGGAAGGCTGGTCTA
>QHYL01000348.1 GCA_003224105.1 Acidobacteriota bacterium
AAAACACCAACACGATGAGCGCACACCCTTCCGGTGCAGGTGTTGCAGCGCGGCTCGCCCCGGCCCAGCCCAAAACCCGGGGTTTCCTCCACATTGACCGTCATGGCGCCGGCCCCCAGGCCATTTATGTCGTCACCTATCATCGGCTGAAAAACAACGGCATCCGCCCTAAGCCCGTTGAGGCCGTGGGCGCGCAGGCGCTCATCGAATTGCTCGAACGCATCGGCGTGGATTTTCATCTTCGCGAAGTGCGAGGCGCCCTCGAAGACATCCTCCGCCTCGGCTCCGCCAATATCCCTGGCCTATGGCTCACCGACGAAGAAATCCTCGAAAGAGGCCTCGTCGAGAGCTAGGCCCCGAGAAAAACGTCGGTTTAGATTATTGGGCCTCGGCCACACCCGCGGGCGATCGGCGAAACCGTTTCCAGATGGCCCGCGCAGGAACAAAAAACAGCGCAAGCCAAAAAAGTAGCGGCAGACCGTATTCAAGCAAAGCGCCGACAAAGAGCGCCAGGGACGAGATAATCGCACCCGCTCCCGCGACTAGAGAATTTCGAAGCTCTAGGAATGTGCCAGCCCAGTTCATTTCCATCGAGGCGCGATAGTCTTCCATCAGCGTGAACTTAATATGCGCTTGCGCAACGGTTCAAACGAGGCCGTCTTGCTGGCGCTCCGCCTCGGCGACTGCTTCATTGGCTTGCGCAATGTCCTTTTCCAGGGCCACTGCGTCACGAAGCTCACCCTTGCGCTCCCGCTGCAATTTTTGCAGGCGCTCAAGGTTGGTCTGAGCTGCACTCAGATGTCTTTTTGCCGTGGCAAGCTTTACCGCCGAATCCTCGCCAGTCTGCGAAATGGCATCAATTCGCCCCAGCGTTTTCAGATCGGCGAGGGTTGCATCGAAGTCCGTCGAGGGCACGGAGATATTGGCCGAAAGGGCCCGCCCATATCCCGGTCGGCTCTCCGTTCGAAGATCCTCCAGGTAACTGTGGTGACCGGCCACGATGCGGTCTAACGCCCCGACGGATTGATCAAAGTGGATCGCATGCAAGTGGAGTGATGCGCTCTTTGAAATCCACGTGCTTCCCCACGTCGTCGAGTCTGAGTCCGCCGAATAATTTGAAAACGGCCCAGCGATGGCTGAGAGACCAGAAGCTCTCTGTGTTTCAATGCCTCTGTATATGTTCTCCACCGCCAAGCGAACCGCGACGACCCAAACCAAAGTAAATGCCAACAGTCCGGCAACGACGAGAAGGATTCGTCTTGTCAAAGAACGACGCGTTGAAGCGTTGGGCATTGCGCACCTCAACTCTAGGCCATGCAACCTACCAGGGACTGGGGTTGGACATGACTGTACAAATAGAGGCCGGGCGCAGTGCAAAAGTTCCCGAAGATTTCAAGAGTGAATGAGAGATCAGCGAGGTCGGGGGCGGAGCGGGCGCGCGGTCAGAGAACGCGGACGAATCCGGAGGCGGCCAAGCGGCGGCGGCACGTTGCGGAGAAAGTCTCCGCAGCAAGGGCAGCGGCCATCGCTGGCGACCGGGCCCGTGACATCCGCGCGCATCCAATGGCCACGCATTTCGCACAGTGGATTGATACATTGCACGGTCAAGCCGGGCAAGTACTGCATAATTTCACCTCAGCGGACGCAAAGCTCGTACAATCCCGCGGCTTACTCGCTCTGACCCGCGCGGCGGGATCACCGGAGCCGCCTTTGGCGGCCCTGCTGTTCGCCGCGGTCCCCTGAAGGAGAACGCTTGGCCCGGGGATCCGCAGCCCTGGGCCAGAAGCGGGGGACCGCGCGGGAACAGCGAACTTGATGGCGCGCATTCTGCCCTGAACAATTCTGGGTGTCAAGAGGAAAACACCACAAGATATTGTGGTAAGGTTGCTGCTGTGCAAAACGTGGTTTCGCCCCGCGGGGTTTCCGGGCCGAAGGCAGGTGCTCCTCGCACGCGATGCAGCAAGGAGCCGCGGAATGCGCCCGGAAATCAGGTGGCGCATTTTTGCGTAGTAAAGAATGAAGAAGGTGGTGCGGCTTTGTTGCAGTTCGACGAGGCGCAAGACGGAGGAAGAAATGCCCAATCCAACAAGATTTGAACTCGGTGGCGGAGGTTTGCCGCCCATAAACCTGAGCGGCGCAGGGAAAAGAATCCTGCAACTGGGGATTCTGGTTGTGCTGCTCATCGTGCTTATGGCGAGCACGACGTCGATCCCCACGGGAAACGTGGGGGTGCTGACGCTGTTTGGCAGAGTGACCGGAGAAACGCTGGCTGAGGGAATTCATCTGGTCAACCCGTTGAAGTCGGTGCAAAAGCTTTCGATCCAGACCCAGGCGGTGAAAGAGAGTGCCAGTGTTCCATCGAATGAGGGCTTGATGCTTGCGTTGGACACGTCTCTGCTGTTTCATCTGGACAAGAGCAAGGCGGCCGAGGTGTATCAGTTGGTGGGCGCAGACTACGCGGATAAAATTGTGGAACCCATGCTGCGCTCTGAGATTCGAGCATCCACATCGGCACACACCGCCAACGCCCTTTACACCAACGCGCGCGAGCTGGTGCAGCAACAAATTCAAGATAGTCTGACGAAGCAACTGGCGCCCCACGGCGTGATCGTTGAAAACGTTCTGCTGCGCGACGTGCAATTGCCGGCCATGCTGAAAGGCTCGATCGAAGCGAAACAGCAAGCCGAGCAGGACGCGCTGCGCATGAACTTCATCCTGCAAAAAGAAAAGCAAGAGGCCGAGCGCAAGCGCATCGAGGCGCAGGGCATTGCGGATTTTCAGAAAATCGTGGCCACGGGGATCAGCGCGCAATTGCTCGAATGGAAAGGCATCGAAGCAACCGAAAAGCTGGCCACCAGCGCGAACGCCAAGGTGGTGGTCATCGGCAATCCGAAAAACGGCCTGCCGCTGGTGTTAGAACCGAAGTAAAAGAAACCGACCCTAAAGCCTCCTCAAGAACTACGAAGATTTTCGTTGACATTACGAAACTCTTCGTAGTAGGCTCCGCCCATGCTCAAGGAACGCTTGCAAAGGCCAACCTCATCGGAACTGGAAATCCTCCGCGTGCTGTGGGCGCGCGGGCCTTCGACGGTCCGCGAAGTCCACGAAGCGTTAAGTGAAAAGAAGGATCTCGGCTACACCACCGTCTTGAAACTCCTGCAGATTATGACCGCCAAGGGCACGGTGCGCCGAGACGAAGGGCAGCGCGCGCACGTCTATGAAGCTTGTCAGCCCGCAACGGAAACCAAGCGTCAGCTTGTGGGCGACGTCCTGCAACGCGTCTTTGAAGGCTCGGCAAGCGAATTGATGATTCATGCCCTCGAAGGCCGGCGAACCTCCAGGAAAGAACTGGAAGAGTTGCGCCGGATGCTGGATGAGTACGAGAGGAGAACCCGATGACAACCCTGGCGCACGGAATCTCTCCCGCACTGCTGCAAGCGCTCGGCTGGACGCTGCTGCACTTTGTCTGGCAGGGAGCTGCCTTGGCGGCGATCTTTGCCGTGGCAAACACGATTTGCCGGCAAGCGACGACACGCTATGCCCTCGCTGTGATTACGCTCGTGCTGATGATGGCGGCGCCCGCGATCACGTTCACCGAGCTGACGCAGCAAAAAGATCCGGCCGTTCGATACGGGGCGCAGGGGGCATCCGCCAGCGCGGCGAAACCGGTGCAAGGCGTATCCGTCGCCGCACGTCCGAGCGCCCCGGCGCCGGAAACTCCGGCAAGCCACCCTGCGGTCATCCTGTTTGTAGAAGCGTGGTTCCTGGGAGTGGTGCTGCTGAGTTTGCGCACGGCAGGGGGGCTGTTCCTGATTGAACGGATGCGGCGCAAAGAGCTCAGGCCCGTGGGGCGAGAGCTTTATCTGAAATGCATCGCTTTGCAACTGAAGATGGGATTCGAACGCGTCATCCGGTATTGCGAATGCGATCGCCTGGATGCTCCGGCAGCCTTCGGATGGATTCGCCCGGTCGTGTTATTGCCGGTTCGGGCGCTGAGCGGCTTGACCGAAGACCAAATCGAGGCGGTGATCGCACATGAGCTGGCGCACATCCGGAGGCTGGACTGTTTTGTAAATCTTTTCCAGATTGCCGTGGAGACGCTGCTCTTTTATCACCCGGCGGTCTGGTGGGTGAGCCAGCGCATTCGAATCGAGCGCGAGCATTGCTGCGATGATGAGGCTGTTGCGCTTTGCGGCGACGCGGTGAATTACGCGCGCGCGCTCACCCTCATGGAAGAGTGGCGCACGGCTCCTTCCCTGATGATGGCGGCAAATCGCAGCCCGCTTTCCCAGCGCGTGGTCCGGATCCTAGGCCTGGATGGACCCACGGCAAAATTCCGCGTGGCGGGCATGGCCGTTGGCGTGGTCTGCCTGGCCGGAGCGATGCTGGCTGGCAATGCTTTCCTGGGCGTGGCGCACGCCGCGTTGGGGAGTAAAGCAAGCTCTAATCTCGCTGTTGTACAAGAACAAGGAAACGGAAGCGCGATCGTAGTGCGGCCGGCGAATACTTCCACGACAGCCAAGCATTTTGCTTCGACCGAGCAAGCCGGCAAAGACAAGGATAGCGACAAGGCTAAAGAGAAAAAGCAGGACGACGAGCAAACCTCCAAGAAGGAATCCTATTTGGAAGGCATGGAGGCGGCCGGATTTAAGAACCTGACGGCAGATGAATTGATCGCCATGAAGGTTCAGGGTGTCACACCAGCCTACGTAAAAGAAATTCACGACTTGGGAATGAAACCCACTGTAGATGAATTCGTTGGAATGCGGGTGCAGGGAATGACGCCGGACTACATCCGCGACATGCGCGGCGTTGCTCCCAACCTCGGCGTCGATGAATTGATTGGCATGAAGGTGCAGGGCATCACTCCACAATATGCGAACGAAATGCGCGGACTGGGCCTCAAAGCCGACCCCGAAAATCTTATCGGGATGAAGGTTCAAGGAATCACTCCCCAATATGTGAACGACATGCGCGGGTTGGGTCTTAAGACCGACGCCGATGATCTGATTGGAATGAAAGTGCAAGGAATTACACCGGAATATGTGCGAGGCATGCAGGCCCTCGGTTTCAAGCCGGATTCGGAAGAATTGATTGGAATGAAGGTACAGGGTGTCACGCCCGAATACGTGAAATCATTGCAAGCCGCTGGATTCAAGGATTTGGATGCCGATGAAATCATCGGAGCCAAAGTGCAGGGGATCACGCCGGAGTTCATCGAAAAAGCGCGCAAGCACGGTTTCCAGAACCTGACGCTGGACAAGTTGATTTCACTCAAGAACGCCGAAGTTTTCTAAAGCAGAAACGGGAGAAGCGCCATGAATTTCAATCGAGTGATAGGACTGATTCTTATCGTGGGCG
>QHYL01000425.1 GCA_003224105.1 Acidobacteriota bacterium
ATTTTGCCTCTTCCAACTCCATGCATCTAAAGCACTTAGATTTGCCTTGACTTTGTTTTTACTTTGTGATACACTGTACTAACTACGGCACTCAGTCCACCGTGCCCAGTCACTTATGTCCGCCTTTTCTATCCCGTGCGCCTCGCCGTGACGTCCCTGTGGCAGCTTTCCGGATCCCCGCGCTACCTTCGCATCTCCTCAACGTCGCGCGCCTGTAAGAGCCTCTCTATCTTGGTTCCCCGCATCTGTGTTTCCCAGCGCCCCGATCTTGCAGCGGGACGGCGCAGCCGCGTGCGGGGATTTTCGTATTTCGCACCAGTCACCATTCACGAATCACCAGTCACTTCCCTGGTCCCGCTGGGATTCCCCCGTTCGCCTGGAGCGGTTAGCTGTGAACTGTAAGCTGTCGACTCGGCTAACTCCTGTAGAATGCGCAGTTCCAAGCAAACACCGTGTTTTGCCCGGTTTTGACCGAAATTGTCCGTCCGTAAGTCCTTTAGAATGCGCAGTTGCAAAAACGCCCCGCGTAACTCCTTTGGAATGCGCAGTTCCGAAAAAAGGTGGGGGGGAGGTGGTGAACCATCGAGGAGTCAAAGCATTGCTTGAAACTCGCGTCGCAACGCAGGGGGGAAAGCTTACCTCCTGGAGCTTCCTGACGTGGATTCTCCCTAACTTACAACTTAGAATTTACAACTTAAGACTATTTCGCGAGGACGACGGCCGCGCCGCGGTTCAGGCCCAGGGTACGTGCCGCGTTCCCTTTGTTGACGCCAATTTCGAGGAAGCCGCTGGAACCAATATAAG
The DNA here is from genome assembly GCA_003224105.1 of Acidobacteriota bacterium. Lineage (GTDB taxonomy): Bacteria > Acidobacteriota > Terriglobia > Acidiferrales > UBA7541 > Acidiferrum. The sequence goes on from QHYL01000425.1 coordinate 805, forward strand.
CGAACGGCTCGCTGCCATTCCCCTGCGCAAACGTTTCGACGAACTTGCTGACCGCTTGCGTTCCCGCTTGCAGCTTGATCGCGCCATCCTGAACAGCGCCTTCCGGCAAATCCTCCTGCCGGAAATTCGTGACCAAATTGCCAAACGCGTCCGTCCGCAGGACCACTCCCTTGACCACTCCGTCGGCTTCCTTGGGGCTGGGAAGCGCGAACCGCTTGTAATCCTCAATCTCGTCGCCCATGCCGGACGTCTGCCATCCTTTCGTAAGCCACGCCGCCACCGGCGCGAAGATGTCCCGTCCATGAAACGTCTTGCTGACCGGCTGCAAATAATAATGTTCCGCGTTGGCGTTCCGCACCACCAGGCCCTCCGGCTCGCGCTCGTAAATCACCGACAAGACGCCATTGTCCGGCGCCACAAAATACTGATTCCCCGCGCTGACCAGCAGCGGCCGCCGCTCCGTCCCCACTCCTGGATCCACCACCACCATGTGCACCGTCTTCGGCGGAAAATACGAATACGCCGCGCCAATCGCCAGTGCGCCATCGAGCAAATCAAACGGCGTGACGTTGTGCGTGATGTCCACAATCGTCACGTCCGGGTTGATTTTCAGGATCACGCCCTTCAGCGTGCCCACCAGGTGATCGTTCGTGCCGTAGTCCGTCGTCAGTGTGATGATCGCGTTGGCCAAGGGATTCTCTCGTCAGCGAAAGTTGCGCGATGGAACGCACGCGAAGTGGAACGCGCTGCGCATTCTCCGACGCTAACGAATGCCGCCGCTGGCGTCAAGAATCCACACGTACCATGCTTGCTCAATTTGCCTATGCACCCGCATCCGCGCAAGCGGCCATGTAGGGACGGCCTTCTGAGGCCGTCCGCTAACCGTAGCGGTGGGAGCTCTGCTATTTCAGGATTCGCCTTGCTCGGGCGCGCAGGAATGCCACTCCGGGTCCGGGTAATGCGTGCGGCAGAACCACTGGCTGCAGCGCTCGCAAAACTGCTGAGCGCCTTGATCGCAGGGTTCATCCACGGGCGAAATTCCCTGACAGGTATGTTCCTGAGGCTTTACGGCGACTGTTCCGGACATCGTTCCTCCTCGGCAATGCATGCTGCCAGGAAGGGTGGTCAGCGGGCAGGTACCACGACACCCACTTTGTTCACTCCGCTGCACGCAATATACACCCGTCCGTCCGCCGTTGCAGCCATATTGCGTACCGTTCCGCCCCCGGACGGAATATTTGTGCGCGCCATCGCCTCCGTCTTGGGATCGAAACGCACCAGCGTGTTCGGTTGCACGCCGGACTCGCTGTACCAAACCATCTCGTCCGGCGTAATGGCGATGCCGTACGGCTGGGATTTCGCCCGGCCGGGGGACGGCCACAGCTTCACCGCCCCGGTTTTTGGATTGAGTCGGCCAAGGTTGCCGCCCTCAAAGTCGGTGAAGTACACCAGGTCTTGCCCATCAATGGCGAGGCGGCGCGGGCGAACGCCCTCGGGGAGAGGGTATTCGCGGATGGCGAGCGTTTTTGGATCAATGCTCCCGAGCTTGTTGGTGGAAAATTCACAGAAGAAAGGAATTCCCTGGCTGTTGACTTGAATTCCGTACGGATGGGAGTTCGCTGTCGGAACGGTTCGCAACTCGATTTTTCCGCTCTGTGGATCGAGCCGCCCGACGAAGTTGCCGACCTGTACGGTGAACCATAGGATGCCCTCAGCGTCGAAGATCAACGAATGTGGGTCCTCCGCCTTCGGGTCCGGCATCTTATATTCCTTCACCTCGCCGGTTTGCGGGTCGAGTTTGCCAATGTAGTGCGCAAAATTTCCGGTGAACCAGATGTTGCCTTCGGCATCGGCAACCAGCCCGTGCGGACCGGAGTTGTCCACCTTTAGTGGAAACTCCTTGAACGCTCCCGTGGAAGGTTCCACGCGCCCAATCTTGTTCTGCATCTGCTCGGTGAACCACAGCGCGCCGTCCATGCCCACCGCAGGATCATGTGGATGCGCCCCCTTTGTAGGCACATCCCACTCCTTGATGCTCACATGCAGTTCGCCTACGGTGAGCTCCGGGGGGAAGTCCTTGCCCCGCTCGGAAACAGGTCTTACGTGAAGCGGCGGCGTCTGGGTTCCTTGACCACCTCGCGATGCGATCACGCCCGCCGCACACGCGGCGACCAACGCGGCAACGGCGCCAATCCCACCAATCGTCCTCCAATTTGCTTTCATGGAATTACCTCCCAACATCTCCTCAGCAGCCGGCATTTTCAAGAGAACAGCCTGCCTTCTAACGAGTGCACAGCATACCTCCAAAATCGGCGAGCCGGAAGGCGGAACGCCACAAGGGGCAATCGCAATTCCGCAACGCGCATTGGTCCGTTGCCGCGCCGCCGCCCCAGGCGAAGAGAAGCAAGAGCAGAGAGCGGAAGGGCACGGAGGCACCTGGACACTGAGGATTTGCGCTCGCGGAGGGCTTCAGCTGTCCTTTTTGGCCATGGTGGTTTTGACGTTGCGGAGCGTGTCGAGCGCGCTGTTCCAGAAGCTGGAGCCGCCGCTTGCCAGGATGCCAAACAGGAAGCAGTAAGCGGCCTTGTCCCAGAACTCGGTTGGGAAAGTGATCCCCGTGGGAACGAGCGTTTTGGGAAAGATCCCGCAGATGACACCGCCAACGACAATGGCCAGCAAATGCACGCAAAGGATGCGGACGTTTTCCTGGGCTCCAGTCTTTTGCGCCGACAGGAAGTTTGAGAAGGCGGGAAAACGTTTGATGAATTCTGTGACGCGTTCGGTGGACACGCTCAGCGCCGCAACGTAAGTTGTCATGCCATTGAGGTCCATAAGTTTTTCTCCTGAGTAAGGATCGGCCCGTTGCCGGAAAGGTGTTTAATGGATAGTGACGATTCAAGCGAAAGCGTTGCGCGGGATTCGGTGGCAGATTCATCCGCTAAAGCGGGAGAAGGAGCGAGGCTTGACACGGACGAAAGCGGTACCTAGGCTAGGGAATCATGGAGCTACGATTCACACCTGAGATGCAGGCAAAAGTGGAGCGAGCGGCCGCCGAAAACAATAGCGAGGCTGCAGAGTATGTCCAGCAACTCGTCGAACACTACCTCGACCACGATCAGTGGTTTCGTCGGCAGGTTCAGAGAGGTCTGGATCAGCTCGACCGCGGCGAATACGTAGAGCACGAAGAGGTATGGGCTCGCATTGAAAAAATGTTTCGCGCGTAGATGAAAGTCCGCTGGTCACCCGCCGCCGTTGAAGACTTCTTGCGCATCGTGGAATACATTCACCGGGAGAGCCCGGACGCAGCGCATCGCATTGCCAAGACCATTCACGAGGGCGCGGGTTTGCTGAAATTGTTTCCGCATCGCGGAAGGCAGGGCCGGATGGACGGCACGCGCGAGCTGCTTCTCCTGCCGCTGCCATTCATCATTGTGTACAGAGTGAAGAGCGACGCAGTGGAAATCGCGAATATAGTCCATGGGGCTCAAAGATGGCCGCCACAGAGTTGAAAGAAAAACTACTGAGCCAGGGCCTGACGAAAGAGGAGGCTTTGGCAGCGGGGAAGGCTTCGCTGGGCGAATTGCTCCGTGCGGCGAGCGAGGTGCGCGAGCAGGGAAAAGGGAAGACCGTCAGCTTCTCGAAGAAAGTCTTCATTCCGCTGACGACGCTGTGCCGCGACTATTGTTCGTACTGTACGTTTCGCAAAGATCCGGGGCAGCCGGGCGCGCATTTCATGACGCCGGAGGAAGTGCTGGCGCTGGCCGAAGAGGCAAAGCGTGCGGGATGCAAGGAAGCGCTGTTTAGCTTGGGCGACCAGCCAGAGCGGATTTTTCCGGAGGCGCGGGAATTCCTGCGGCGGCAAGGTTATGCGCGAACGCTGGATTATCTAGCGGCGATGTGCGAGTTGGTCCTGGAGCGCACGGGGCTGCTGCCGCATGCGAATCCTGGCGTGATGGACGGCGCGGCGCTGGATAAGTTCAAAGAATCGAATGCGAGCGTCGGATTGATGCTGGAAAACGTGAGTGTGCGGTTGATGCGCGACGGATTGCCGCATGCGAATGCTCCCGACAAAGTGCCTGCGTTGCGTTTGCGCACGATGGAAGAGGCAGGGAGGCGCTCGATTGCGTTTACGACGGGCATTTTGATCGGGATTGGCGAAACGATGGAGGAACGAGTCGATTCGCTGCTGGCAATTCGTGGGATGCACGAAATGTATGGCCACATCCAGGAAGTGATTGTGCAGAATTTTCGCGCCAAGCCGGATATTCCCATGGCGAAGCACGCGGAACCTTCGCTCGAAGAAATATTGCAAACGCTGGCGTTGGCGCGGCTGATTCTGGGCCCGCAGATGAATTTGCAGGCGCCGCCGAATCTGAGTTACGAGGATTTCCCCCGATTGCTCGATGCGGGCATTAACGATTGGGGCGGGATTTCGCCGGTGACGAGAGATTTCATCAACCCCGAAGCGGCATGGCCGCAGATTTCGCGGCTGCGCGCGGAAACAGAAGCCCGTGGATTTGTGCTGCGCGAGAGGCTTGCGCTCTACCCGGAATTTGTGAGGCGCCAACAATTTCTTTCACCGCACGTCCGCGAGAAGGTGAACGTGCTGGCTGCCGCAGACGGCTTCGCGAGAGACGAAAGCTCCCACGCGCAGGCAGCGGGGTAAACCCGCCGCTACTCTCATTTGATTGGCAGGCCGGTGAAGCGGATGCCAGCGGTATGCACTTTGTAGCGAACGTTGAGGCCAATCAACAGCGCAGTGATGGACTCGACGATGCGCGCGTTTTCGAGTTTTCCGCAGTTGAGCGCGCGGGCGCCGGGGATTTTTGCGGCGAGTTCGCTAGCAATGCGTTTGGCCTCGTCGTCGTCGCTGCAAACCAGGATGTCGCAATCCACGGGCTCTTCTTTCGCGAGCAATTCCGCGCTGAGATTGTGAAACGCTGCGGCGACCGCGACGGAAGTGGGAACCAATTCACGAGTCTGTTGCGCCGCGGAACCCTGCCAAACACTCAACATGCGCGATGGCGCGCCGCCGACCGCCGCGGCGAGCGGTACGGTAGTGTCGATGAGGATTTGTCCGGGCTTCCAGTGCGGCTTCAATTGTTTCAAAAGAGGTGCGTGGGCAGAGAAGGGAACGGTCAATACGACAATTTCGCATTGCTCGACCGCCGAAACGTTTTCAGCGCCATCAATCCTAGCGGTTGAGCCGAGCCGCGCGCGCAGGAGGTTTGCGGTTTCCGCGGCGTGGTTCGCGTCGCGTGAACCGATGACGATGTGCTCACCGGCGGCCGCCCAGCGCGCTGCGAGTCCCGAACCTTCGGGCCCTGTGCCGCCGAGAATTCCAATTTTTCTGCTCAAGGAGTTTCAGTCCCAAGTTATAAGTCGCAAGTTCTAAGTAAATGCCAAAAAAAAGAAAAACATGTCTTGCTTCTTTTCAATTTTCCAAGTTTCGAGTTTTCAAATTTGAGCCTCGTCAGAGTCCTCGACTTCTTTTTGGATGGCTGCAAATCAGCCAGAGGCACGGTTGTTCGCTCCATGGCGCGCATTCGCGCCTAGGCCATAGTAGTGAGTATGGGCGGGTTTTTGAAGCTAAGTTTCTTGATACGGTAATACCTTGACATGACCTTTCGCGGGGAATAGGCTGCCCTCAGTCCTTTCTTAAATTTGGGTCTGCGGGGGTGTGGTGTGCAGTGTTTCGTTTCCTTTGCGGTGGCCTGTCTCGCGTTCTTCCACGTTTCGAATTCCTACGGGCAAGCAGTGAATGCAACGCTTTCCGGAAAAGTGGTGGACGCATCCGGCGGGAGCATTGCAAAGGCCACGGTGACAGCGACGCACAAGGCAACAGGATTCGCGCGCACCGTGCAGGCGTCGGACGGCGGCGAATACACCATTCCGGCGCTTCCCGCAGGTGAATATTCCGTATCCGCGGTGTATACGGGGTTCAGCAGGCAGACGAAAACTGTCGCGTTGCAAGTCGGCCAAACGGCGGAGCTGGACTTCAGCCTGACGCCGGGAAGTGTGGCGGAAAAAGTGGAAGTGGAAGCAACTTCCGAACTGCAGGAACCGACGCGAACGCAGGTCAGCACGGTCATCACGCAAAGCCAAATTGTGGACCTGCCGGTAAATGGCCGCGAATTCATTGATTTCGCGCTGCTTTCGCCCGCAGTGCAGATCGGAGACACCACCTCCGGCAGTACGGACGTGATCGTGGAGCCGGTGACCAAGCTTTCGTTCGCGGGGCAGAATATTCACTACAACTTTATTGCGGTGGACGGAGCGGATGACGTTTCGACGGCGTCAGGAATTCAGCGGGGAACGCCGCCGCAGGAATCCGTGCAGGAATTCCGGGTGATCAACACGGATTATTCGACGGAGTTCGGGCGCGCGGTGGGAGGAATCGTCAACATCATCACGCGTAGCGGCACGAACAACTGGCACGGAACGCTGTACGAGTATTTTCGCAACGACAAGATGGACGCCATCAATTTGTTGCAGGCCACCGGCGCGCACACTCTGCGGCAGAACCAGTTTGGCGGAGCGATTGGCGGGCCGATTCAGAAAGACAAAACTTTTTTGTACACAAATTACGAGCTGCAGCGGCGCGGCGAATCGCCGTTTTACAACTCTGCCGTGCTCAACAACATCACTTCCATCAACACTTTCAAGGCTAATTTCAATCTTCCTGCCGAGCCCAACCTTGGTAGCGTCCTGCGTACAAATGACACCGACAATGGCTTTCTGCGCCTGGACCATGGATTCAGCCCCAATGAGCAGTTGTTTGTCCGTTATTTCATTAACGACGGCCGGTTGCTGAATCAATCGCCGTTAAATGACGGATTCGACCTGCCATCCGCATTCAAAAACAACTTTTACCGGGATCAGTCAATCGCCGGCACACTGGCCTCCGTGATCAATCCCAAGTTCCTCAACGAATTGCGCGTGCAGTTTGCGCGGCGGTCGTTTGATTTCCCCACAGTGACAACACAGCCCCACCTTGAGGTGTCAAATACGTTCACCACGGGAGTCAACAGAGGCAATCCAGACTTTTATCGGGAGTCGAGGTTTGAGCTGGTGGACAATGTGACACACAGCTACGACAAGCACACGATCAGCTTCGGCGGAAACTACAATTTTGTTAAAACCACGGAATCGTTCCCGCTCTTTTATCCCTTTGAAGGGGATTTTGGATGCATATTTAGCGCCCAATGTCCGTTTAGCTTGCAGGCAGGCTCCCCCTTTGTGCTGTTCTTCGAACGCTTCCAGGCCCCGACTTTTACGGAACCGACGTTTGATCCTGCTGTTTTCCAAGGGGGGAGGATTTCGTCCGCCATCCGCAATGAGGCGGAAGGAACTCTGAATCATAGCTACGATGGCTTGTATGTGCAGGACAAATGGCGAGCAACGAACCGGCTCACGCTGAATGGGGGCCTCCGATGGGAGTGGGAGACCTGGCCCTCGAATGTGTTGAAAACGCAATGGAAGAACTTCGATCCACGACTGGGCGTCGCGTACAACGTGGGTACAAAGCGCAATCTAGTGCTGCGTGCGGGTTTCGGATTATTCCACGGAATGATCCCGGCGCCGCTGCTGGCATGCCAGCTTCCGTCTTGCGGCGGCACGAATGGCAAATACCCCGGTCGCCCTTTTGAGGATTCTCTGGATGCAAAGACGCGGCTTTTTGCCTTTGCTAGCGCGCCTAATATCACCTCAATCGCGCTGCAAGATATGCTCGGAGGAACGTATCCGGATGCCGCTCCGTTGAGTTTCTGCCCGGGCGGAACGGTTTCTGGCTGCGGGTTCTTTGGGGACGCGACGATCGTGCGTTTTGCGCAGAATCACCAGAATCCTTATGGAATTCAGGCGAGTATGGCCGTGGAATTCCAGCCGGTTCCGGATACAAGTGTCAGTATCAGCGGTTTGCACGTTCGCGGAGTGCATCTCGGGAGCTTTTTCAACGTGAACCAACCAGACCCTTCGGCACAAGCCGCCTTACACGACTCCGAGGGCAGGTCGGGGATCAAGAATACCTACTTTGCGGCTCCGGGAATTCCTGGATCACGGAGCGCAGGGCCGGGTTTCCCGACGTTGTACGCGGTTTATTTCGAGGCGACGTCGCGCTGGGATTCGCAATATGACGGATTGCTCGTCAACGTCAATCGGCGGCTGACGCACAATATTTCCTACGGTCTAAGTTATACGTGGTCGAAGACGATTGATGACGGGCCGAACCCCAGCTTTGTGCTGATACCTCAAGACAGTCAGAATTTCCGTGAGGAACGCGCGCTCTCTTCGGACGATGTACGCAACCGACTGGTGCTAAATGGAACGCTGACGACGCCGAATACGTGGAACGTTTTCGCGCGGGATTTTCTGTTGGGAGCGATCGTGACCGTTCAATCGCCCCAACGGTTCACAAAATTTGCCGGGTTCGACGCGAACGGCGACATCTTTGGCAACAATGACCGCGTAGGAATTGAGCCGCGAAATACATTCGCCGGTGACAACTTCCGTACTTTTGACTTACGTCTTGCACGCACATTTTCTTTCCGAGAGAAGCGCAGCTTACAGTTCATCGCGGAAGCTTTCAATCTATCGAATACTCTAAACGTGCGGTTCTTCAACACTGTTTACGGGGCCGCGGACTTTTGCCCCTTCAATGCGACCGCGCAAGGTTGCCCGGCTACACCGTCCGGCCTTCGCGAAGGCTCGCCGAACCCGCTCTACGGAACGCCGAGGGCAGTGAACAACCCGCGGCAGGTTCAGTTGGCGCTGAAGTTTAACTTCTAGTTCGCTGCTCCGCTAATATTGTAAGGCGAAAGCGCATGCGGGCGTTGCAACCCCCGCCCCTACGCGGCTTTCCTGTGGGACGAAGGGTTTTTCACATGGCGGGCTCTCAAGGGATTGGAAACGCAACGGCGGCAGACGCAGCGAGAGCTGCGTTTGCGCCGATGAGCGCGCGGAGGCTGCTGGCGCTCGGGGGAATCGGGCTGATTCTCGCGGGGATGCTGGTTGGGGATATTTTTGCGGTTTTTGTGCTGCATCAGAATGCCGCGAAGGTGGGCGAGAATTTGGCTGCGGCGGCGCACGCGGCGATGGCAGGGGATGTGAATGCGGTAAGTGCAAGCTTTCAATCCGTGGGAACTTTTCTGGAAAACCGCGGAACGAAAGTGGACACACATGTCCACATGATCGCGTTTGGCTATCTCGCATTGATGCTGGCCATTCTGCAGCCGTGGGTGGCGCTGAGGGAAAGCACGAGAAAGAAGGTGGCGTGGATTTTTTTGATTGGCGCGTGGCTGCTCCCGGTCGGCGTGTTTCTGATTCACTACGTGGGATTGGCCTACAGCCCAGTGGCGGCGATAGGTTGGGCCAGCATTTTTGCTGATTTCGGCGGCGCGCTGGTCATCGTGGCGACATTGGCCTGCTTGCTCGGAATCGCGCGGCACTTTCGCCAGTCGTTGCGCCCACCGTTAGAAGACGTTTTGCTGAAGGACCGCAGCGTTGCGGGGCGGATTCTTTTGGCGGGCGGGCTGTCACTGATCCTCCTGGGTTTTCTTCACGGCGCCTATTATGCGGGAGTCGATCTTTACCGACACGAAGGAATGGATTACTCGCTGCTTTCGCAGATGACCATTACGGCTGCAGCCCAGAATGCAGCGGCATTGGATACCGCTCTCGCCGGATACGGGCAGTTGGGCGGCGAGAAGGCGGTGAACATTGCCGCGCATGCGCATGCAATCGAATTTGGGTTGCTAGCCATGTTGCTGGCGTTTTTTCAGCCCTATGTGAGCCTGGGGGACCCGTGGAAGCGAAATTGGGCGTGGGTTTTGTTGCTCGGCTCGCTCGGGCTGCCGGTGTTTGTTTTGCTGGAGTTGAAGCTGGGACTGCTGGCGGGCGGAATCGCGGACGTCGGCGGATTGCTGGTGATTATCGCGCTGCTGGCGATGTGGATTGGGATCGTTCGTTACACAGGGGAGATTGATGCGTCGTTGCCGCCCGCCCGAGGAGAAAAGCGATGAGCGCGGCGAGGCGATTGCTTATTGTCGGCGGAATCGCTCTGGCGCTGCTGGGCATGACTTATGGAGTGTGGTACGCGGTATTTGCGGAACACCAGGAACTCGACGGGATAGGGAAGTCTTTGACAACGAGCTTTAGCGCAGCTGCGAAGCGGGACTCCGCGGCGGCAGGAGCGGCGCTGCGCGAGTACAAAGAATTGAAGTACAGCTACGACCGCCATGTGGATGCGCACGGACACTGGATTGGACTGGGGATGGTTTTGGTGGTGCTGGGAATCGGGCTGGAGCGAGTGGGCTTCAACGAGCGATTGACGATGGCGTTGGCAGTTGGGTTGGTGCTGGGATCGTTTCTTTTTCCGTTGGGAGTGCTGTTACAAACGTTCAGTCGCGGACCTGTGCCCAAAGCGGTCGCGGTGGTGGGATCGGCGCTGGTTATCGTGTCGTTAGCGGGGATGACGGTTGGATTTGCGATGGCGCGCACGAAGGACTGAGCAGGTGGAGAGCTTTGAAGCGGAAAGAGCAACCCGAGCACGCGAAGGTCAAGCCAATTGCAACGCCTTGCTACACGAATTCGAGAGAACTAGAATGACGGCGGCAAGGAGCGGGACTTTCAACTTTTTTAGCGCACAGCCACACCTGCCTGAGCATCTGCGCCAAAGGAAGAGCGGAAACTAACGTGTACGCCGCGCCATTTTCATATTTTCGCGCCGCCTCGCTGCAGGAGGCGGTGAAGCTGTTGCAGGAACTGGGCGAAGATGCGCGAGTGATTGCGGGCGGGCAGAGCTTGATTCCGCTGATGAAGATGCGCATGGCGCGGCCGGCGGCGCTGATCGATATCAATTTCATTCCGGGCCTGGGCGACATCCATAACTCCAAAGGGGAATTGCGGTTCGGCGCTTTGGTGCGTCACGCAGACTTGGAGCATTCCGCGGCAGGCGTGACTGTTCCGATTCTTCACGATTGCGCGGCGGGAATTGCGGACGTGCAAGTGCGCAATCAGGGAACCATTGGCGGATCGCTGGCGGAAGCGGATCCGAGCGGCGATTGGGGAACAGCCCTTTTGGCGTTGGATACTTCCGTCGTTTGCCTTGGCCCCGAGGGAGAGCGCACGGTACCACTCGAAGAATTCATCAAGGATGCGTACACGACGGCGCTGACGCACGAGGAGATTGTGACAGAAGTGCGCGTAAAGGCGCCGCCGAAGGGCAGCGGAGGGGCACACCTGGCGTTCAAGCGCAGCGCGCCGGTGTATCCCACGGCGAGCGCTTCGGTGCAATTGACGCTCGCGGATCACAACACTTGCAAGGATGCGCGGATCGTTTTGGGATGCGTGGGGCTTACGGCAATTCGGGCGAAGGAAGCAGAGGCGGGGCTGCGGGGAAAGCCGCTGGATGAGAAGAATATTCGGACTGCAGTAGACGCCGCGCGGGCTGCGGCAGATCCACAGAGCGACATGCGAGGATCGGCGGATTACAAGCGGGTGCTGGTGGGAGCCCTGGTAAAGCGGGCCATCGGGATTGCGGCGCGGCGGGCTCGCGGTGAATCTGTGGATGCGGGGCATGAATATGCCGGACGCTAAAAAGATTCTAGTACGCGTTCGCGTGAACGGGGTAGCGCGCGAGGCGGAAGTCGAACCGCGGACGCTGCTGGTGGAGTTTCTGCGTGAACACCTCAATCTGACCGGCACGCATATCGGGTGCGACACAACGTACTGCGGCGCTTGCACGGTGATTTTGAACGGGCGCACGGTGAAATCGTGCACGCTGTTTGCGCCGATGGCGGACGGCGGCGAAATCACTACGGTCGAGGGGCTTGCGAAAGAGGGAAAGCTGCACCCGGTTCAGGAGGCGTTTGCGGAATGCCACGGTTTGCAGTGCGGGTACTGCACGCCGGGGCTTTTGCTTTCTACGATGCAACTGCTGAAGAAATATCCCAAGCCAACCGAGGCGCAGATTCGCAAAGGCATTGCTGGGAACACGTGCCGGTGCACGGGCTATCAGAATGTTTTCAAGTCCATTCGCATGGCCGCTGCGGAGATGGAGAAACGGTAAGCGATGGAGATCAAGCTCTCGGGCGACTTCATCGTGAAGAAACCGCGCGAGGAAGTTTACAGCTTTCTGGTGGATGCAAAACGATTTTGCCCGCTGCTTCCGGATTTTCAGGGAATGGAGATTGTGGATCCCAGAAATTTTCTGGTGAAGCTGAGCGTGGGCATCTCGCACATTCGGGGGACCGCGGCGGTGAAGATGACGCTGGTGGACGAACAGCGGCCGAAGCAGGCAGCTTACGAAGGCAAGGGGGAGGTTCCGGGAGGCTCCGCGACGATTCGGGCGGAGTTTCAACTGGAGGAATTGCCGGGCGGGCAGACGAAAGTAAAGTGGGCGGGACAGTCAAGCGTGCTGGGGCGGGTGATCTCGCTGGCCGGCGGCTTGCTGGAACCGCTGGGCAAGAAAAATGTGCAGAAGCTGATTGACGGGCTGCAGAAGGCGCTGGCTTAGGACAAAGAGATTTGAATGGCTGCGAAAGCAATTATAAAGAAGAAGGGGAAGCGCGGGCCGGTGAAGGGCTCCTCCACGAACGGTGCGGGGAACACAGCTTCAAAATGGGTGGGGCAACCGATTCGGCGCAAGGAAGAAAACCGGCTGGTGAGCGGGAAAGGCATCTTTGTTGATGACGAAAAGATGCCCGGGATGCTGCACATCCGGTTTGTGCGGTCGTCTTACGCGCACGCGAAAATTACGCGCGTGGATGTTTCGAAGGCAGAGAAGTCTCCGGGAGTCGTGTGTACTCTAACAGGCTCCGAAATCAAGAGGCAGGTTCAGCCGTTCATCGAGATTGGTCCGGGCGGCGCGCAGAAAATTGCGGATTACCCGATGGCCGTGGACAAGGTTGTTTTTCAGGGCGAGCCGGTCGCGGCGGTAGTCGCGGAGACGCGCCTGGCTGCAGAAGACGCCGCCGAGTTAATCGAAGTGGATTACGAACCGCTGCCGCCCGTGGTTACTGCAGAAGATGCGCTGAAAGACGAGAGCCTGCTGCATCCGGCGATGGGGACGAACAGGAATTGGCACGGGGTGTTCGAATACGGCGACGTGGAGAAAACGTTGAAGCAGGCGGCGCATGTCGTGCACATCGGGCGATTGCACTTCCATCGCTTTTCGAGTACGCCGCTCGAGTGCAACGTGATCCTGGCGAACTGGGACCCGCGTTCCGGCGATATCGAGTATCACTGCAACAATACGTTTCCTTCATTTGCGTCGCAGTTTTTGGCGCCGGCGCTGGGCGTGCGCATCGACCAGATTCACATGAAGAGCTATGACATTGGAGGAGGCTTTGGGATCAAGATCACCAGCTATCCGTACATGGCGGTGTGTGCGCTGGCTTCGCGCAAGGCGGGCGGGCGCGCTGTGAAATGGGTCGAGACGCGCATCGAGCACATGCAGGCGAGCGCGCATGGGAACGAGCGCACGTTCCTGGATACGCGCGTGGCGCTGGACAAGAACGGCATCATCTTGGCGATCGATTCGAAACATGTCGACGACTGCGGCGCGTTTCCACGGTACGAGCCCTTGGGTTGCGTGATTTGGGCCCAGGTGCTGCCGGCGACGTACCGCGTGAAAAACATCCGGATTGATATGCATCAAGTGGTGACAAACAAGTGTCCCGTCGGACCGAATCGCGGCTATTCGCGCATGCAGCATTTGTGGTTTATTGAGCGGGTGATTGATATTTGCGGGCAGACGCTGGGAATTCCGGCGGATGAAATGCGCGTGCGGAATTACATTCGCAAGAACGAAATGCCGTACAAGACGCCGAACGGGTGCGTTTACGATTCGGGCGATTACGCGAGCATGCTGGCGATGGCGAAGACGTTGGTCGGCTGGGACGATTGGAAGAAGAAACAGACGGCCGCGAGGAAAGAAGGGCGTTGGATTGGGCTGGGAATCGGCTCGACCTTGGATTCAGGCACGAATAATTTTGGACAGGCGAGGATTATCAATCCAGACGCACCTTTTTCGGGGCAATCGAAAGTTGGCATCGTGAAGCTCGACATTTATGGCGAAGTGGTGGTGAGCATGGGCTCAGTGCCGCAAGGGCAAGGGCACGAGACGTCCGCGTCTCAGGTGGTTGCGGATGCGCTTAACATTACGCCGGACTTGGTGAACGTGCGGCCGGGATTTGACACCGCGCACAATGCGTACACGGGGCATACGGGAACCTACGCGAGCCAGTTTGCGGTGACGGGCTTGACGGCGATTCACGGCGCCGCGATGAAGCTGCGGAAGGAATTGAGCCGGCTTGCGGCGTGGAAGCTGCAAGCGAAAGAGAAGGATCTGGAGTTTGGTGTGGGGGCGCAAGGGCCCGAAGTGCGTGTTAAAGGCACGCAGAAGGCCATTAACTACTGGGCGCTGGCAAACCTTGTTAACGTGAACAACGCTGGAATGCCGGAAGAGCTTTGGGATATCACGTTGAATTGCCGGCACGTTTTTCACGCGAACTTCCAGATTCCCGACGTGAAGCGCAAATACGGCAACCTGACGCTGACCTATGCGGCGCAGGTTCATGCGGCCGTCGTGGAAGTGGATCGCGAGACGTTTCAGCCCAAAATCCTTGCCTATGCGTGCGTGGATGATTGCGGGAAGGCGGTGAATCCGCGGATCGTCGAAGGCCAGGTGCATGGAGCGGCGGCTCACGGTATCGGCGCGGCGCTGCTCGAGAATTGCGCGTACGATTCCGATGGCAATTTGCTTGCGGCGACTTTCAGCGATTACACGCCGATTACCGCTGTCAATATACCGGACCTATTGTGTGGGCACATGGAAACGCTGTCGCCCTTTACGTTGAACGGCGCGAAGGGAATGGGCGAAGGCGGGGCGGCTCCGATCCACACGATTTGCGCGGCGCTGCAGGATGCCCTCTATCCGAGTGGAGTGATCATCGATGATTCGCACAACACCGGAGATTCGCTGTTTCGCGCAATGCAAAAAGCGGAGAGCGGCGGATATACGGGGATGGTTCGGGTGGAACATCGCCGAGCCTCCCGGCGACGTTTCTGAGGAGCGGATTGGGGAGTGTGGCAGGAAAGCGTAGATGAAGCGGGTTTGCATTATCGGATGTGGCTCCATTGGCAGCCTGTATGCTGCGCATCTCGCACGCGTGGCAGAGGTTTGGGCATTTGTGCGACGCGCAGACCATGCCACGGCGCTGAATGAGCAGGGGCTTCGCGTTTCCGGAACGCATGAGTTCCACGTCAGGCTTCGCGCAACAAATGATCCATCGGCGCTGACACAATTTGATTTCGGCATTGTTGCGTGCAAGGCTACGCAAACGCGAGAGGCTCTCACACGAGTCGCGCACCTTTTCAAGAATGGAGCCATTCTCTCTTCACAGAATGGCCTGGGGAGCGAAGAAGTCATCGCTGAAATCGCGCAGACATCCGTAATGCGCGGCACAACATTCATGAGTGGCACGCGCGTCACGGATACGCATGTGCGCTATGAACTGGACACCGCAACCTGGATGGGTCCGTTCGAACCAACGAAAACACCGTTTGCGCTGGTACAAGATGTCGCCGACCTGATCAATTCTTCGGGTCTTAAGGCGGTCGCTCTGGAGGATGCGCGCCCTGCACAATGGTCAAAGCTTATTTTCAATTCATCCGTGAACGCCGTCGCGGCGCTCACAGAGCTTCCGCATAGCTTTCACTTTGCGGAGGAAAAAGAATTTGGCGACCTGGGCCACCTGCTGCATGCGCTCATCGAAGAAGGAAAGGCAGTCGCCAGCGGCCTTGGCGTGAAGCTTTACGAAGATCCTTGGGAGATGAACAAGGTCGGCGCGCAGACCGATCATCCGCCCTCCATGCTTTACGACGTCCGCCACAAACTCGAAACGGAAGTGGATTTCCTGGGCGGCGCGATCGCCCGTGAAGCGCAGGGTGCTGGTATTCCTGCGCCCCTTCACACCGCGCTCTACCGGCTGGTCAAGGCCAAGGAAACTTCTTGGACGTATCAGGACAGAGAAAAGGCGGCAGCCAAGTGACGTATCCGGTGGACGAGAAAAAGTTACAGTGCGTGCGCGAAATCCTGGACCGCCACCACTTAGACGCGCTGGTCGCGCGCGCTCCGGACAATATTCTTTACCTCACGGACTACTGGACCATGAAGGGCTACGACCTGGTGATTTTTCCACGCGAAGGCGATCCAACGCTTTTGGTCATTGAGCCGCAATTCCGCGAGGCGCGGCGTACGGCATGGAACAAGGACGTTCGCTTCTTTCATTTCTACGACGCGAAAGATCCTCGCCCGCCGATGGTTCGCTCGGTGGAGATGGCTGTGGAAGTCCTGCAGGAGCGAAAACTGGATGGTCGCGTGGGTATCGAGTTGTCACAATTTTCACAGATTTGCGACCGCATGGTAGGCGAGCCGACAGTCTATTGGCAGGGGTATTACGACGCATTTCGCGGGGGCTGCCGCGAAGTGATCGATGTAGCACCGCTCCTGGCCGAAGTGCGCATGATTAAAACGACGCAGGAAATCGAGCGAATGCGCTTGGCCAACGAATTGGCGGCCATCGGCATGGAGTACGCGCGAAAAAACATCAGGCCGGGGATGAAAGAGAGCGAAGTGGCCGCCATGATTGAAGGCCACATTCACGCCGTAGGCGTCGGCTATAAAGGCAAAGTGGAAATGGCGCGCGCGTTTACGCTGGTGTGGTCAGGGAAGGGCATCGCTACGTTTACAGCAACCACGGATCGGCCAGTCATTGAGAATGAACCGACGCTGGTGGAGATTTGGGTTTGCGCCGACGGCTACTGGACCGATCTCACGAAGAACATTTGCCCGGGTCATCTCACACCGCAATACAACAAGTTACTCGACCAGCTGTTGAAGATTTTTTCCAATGGTATCGCTTGCGTCCGCGATGGCGCTCCTTTGGGCGATATCGACCGCATCCTGCGTAAAGGGATTGACGCCGCAGGGTATCCGGGGCAGCCTTCGCATCCGGTGGCTCACGGCGTAGGCGCTCGTGCGCATGAGCCTCCGTATTCTCACCAGGCAGCGCCAGGCACGATGCGGTCCGGCATGGTGCTGGCAATCGAGCCGGGCGTGTACTGGGAGGGTGGCGGCGGATTGCGCCTGGAAGACAATTTTCTTGTGACCGAGAGCGGCTGCGAGAAGCTATGCTCCTATCCCGACGATTTTCGTCTGTGAGGCGGCGATGGCGACATCATCAGCACGAGGGAAAACGGATGCAATGAACGAGGATCTGGCCAACGCCATTCTTTCGCAGATTCGCGAAGACGAACTCGTCGCCATGTGCAGTGACGTTGTCAATATTCCCAGCGCCACGGGCGAAGAACTTGAAATGGGGCGCTACATGCGACGCGCACTCGAAGAAACGGGACTCACGGTTTCGTGGCAGGAAGTCGAGGAGGGCCGCGCCAATGTTGTTGGCCTGTGGGAAGGAACAGGCAACGGGAAAAGCCTGATGTTCAACGGTCACATGGATACGTCCAATACTGGCCGCGAAGGGTTTCTGGCGGGAATCGGATACAAAGCAAAAGCCGTCATCAAGAACGGACTGATCTACGGCCTTGGCATCTACAACATGAAGGGCGCTCTGGTTTGCTACACGCAAGCCGTGAAAGCGCTTAAACGCGCGGGAGTGAAGTTGGAAGGCGATCTTTTGATTGCAGCGGTGGTCGGAGAAATCGAAAAAACACAGTGGAGCGACGAATTTGTGGGCAAAGAGTTTCGCGGCTATGGTGTTGGCACGCACCACCTCGTGAATCATGGCGTGCTCCCCGACATGTGCATTCTCGGCGAGCCTACGGATCTGCAGTTGGTCCTTGGCCATTACGGTACGGTGTGGGTTCGCCTCTCCGTGCACGGCCACTATGTGCATACCGGCTTTACGCGCGGGAAGCAGGGTTTGAGTTCCGTGTTTCGGATGAAAGAGATTCTGCCGGCGATTTACGATTGGATTGCGGAGTGGGAAAAGAAGGCCACCTACGACGGTTTGCCGGGAGTCGTCAACGTTGGCTGCATTCGCGGCGGCCATCCCTGGCGTGTGAGCCGCACTCCGGACCGCACCGACGTTTTTCTCGATGTGCGCGTGCCTCCCACGATGCCGCTGAAGGAAGTCCGGGTTTCAATCAAGCAACTAGTGGTAGACCTTCGCAAGGAGCATCCTGAGTACGGTGTGGAATACGAAACTTTTGTTTCCGTTCCCGGCGCGGAGATTTCGAGGGAACATCCGCTCGTCAAAACCGTCGAAGCTTGCCATCAGAAGATTCTGGGCGCTCCTGCCAGGCACTCGACCGTTTTGTGGGACTCAGACGCGTCGGTGATGACGCGGTTTGGCATTGAAACGCTGAACTATGGTCCGTCCAGCGGCCCTCGCGACGCAGAGGGTGAAAAAGTTGCCATTGAAACGCTCCTTAACACCACGAAGATTTATGCTCTGGCGGCGGCCGAGATTTGCGGCGCGCAGGGATAAGAACGAGGCAAACGAAGCCCGTCATGCCCACACAAAAAGAAATCGATCGCCGCTACGCCAACATTCGCGCGGCCATGTCTGCCAGTCAACTCGACGCCCTCATCGTGTGCGGAAATCAATACGCGGGCTTCGAGGGCGCCATCCGCTATGTCTCCGGATTCGAAATCGTTCATCGTTATGTTTATGTTTTGCTTCCGCTTTCCGGCGAACCCGCTCTTGTTTTTCCTCGAGAAGCACGCTGGATTGGTGACAAAAAGGCGCCGTGGGTCCGCGATCAGATTTGGGCAGAGATTCCCGGCAAATGGTTGCGCGAGAAAATCGAAGAGCAACAATGGAAGCGCGTCGGCGTCTACGGGCTGGACTTCGTGATGGCCGTTCGCGACTACCGCGAGATTCAGCAAGGCGCCTTCGAGCTTGTGCCCTTTGATTTTCACTTCGACATGGCGCGCGCGGTAAAGAGCGAAGAAGAGCTTGCCGGCGTTCGCGAAGCGATGGACATTATTCTCGATGGCTTTGACGCACTCTTAAAATCCTATCAGCCCGGGAAGACCGAAGCGGAAATTATGGCTCCGGCGGTCGAGCGCTTCTTCGCGCGCGGTGCCGGGCCGCGCATGATGAACATCGTTCTTAGCGGGACGGGCGGCGAGGCGGAAGCACACTTCAAGGTTCCTTCGCTCCGCACGGTTGCGGCGGACGATCTCCTTCTCTATTCGCTCGAAGTAACAGGCGAAGCGGGCTACTGGGTGGAATTCTCGCGTGCACTGATTCACGGTAAGCCCAGCGCTCGCACGCGCGCGATGAGCGATGTTTATCCCGATGCGATGGAAGCGGCCCGGCTAAAAATGTACGAAGGCGTTTTGGCTTGCGAAGTCCACAAAGCGGCCGCCGATGTCTTTCAGCGCGCTCGTTTCGCGCTCGGCCATCTCACCGGCCACTCCATCGGCTTGACCATGATCGAGCATCCCGCGATCGGCGCAAATACGAAGATTGAGCTGAAAGAAAATATGGTCGTCAGCTTTCATCCGCAGGTCGTGGATCAAGACGGCCAGGTATGTCTCTACACGCAGGACACCTACCGCATCGGCAAAAAAGAGGGCGAGTGCCTGGCCAGCGTCCCTTGGAAGTTTTACTCCGGGGCGGAGGCGCGCAAGACCGCATGAGCGTGAAAGTCTGCATCGTCGGCTGCGGTGCGATTGGCAGCATCTTCGGTGCGCATCTTGCACGGCTTGAGGATGTTGAAGTCCACGGCTACGACGTCAACAAAGAACATGTTTGCGCCATCAACGAGCGTGGCCTTCGCATCAGTGGCGCTGCGGACTTCACGGCGCGGCTTCATGCAACGGCCGATGCTTCACAAATTCCTGCTTGTGATTTCGGCATCGTGGCCACAAAAAGCACACACACACGCACCACGATCGAGCAAGCAAAGCAAATCTTCGGTCCAACCAGTGCGGTGTGTTCCGTGCAAAACGGCATAGGCAACGAGGAAATCCTCGCCCAGCACGTCAAATACGTGATTCGCGGCACGACTTTTCCGGCCGGACATGTGATCGAACCCGGCCACGTGGGCTTTGACATCAATGGCGATACCTGGATCGGACCGTTTGAGCCCACCAGCACGCCTTACGAATTCGTCGAAAAACTCTCGGACCTTCTCAATCGCAGCGGCATGCGGGGCATCCCGCTCAAGGATGCGCGCGGGGCTCAGTGGACGAAGCTGATCTTCAATGCTTCCACCAATCCCGTTGGCGCGCTCACGCTGCTGCATCATCGAGCGGCGACCCACTTCCCGCCCACCGGCACGCTTTTCAACGAACTAATCGCTGAAGGTGAAGCCGTTGCCAAGGCTCTAGGCATTGAACTTCACGGCGATCCGCGCGCGCTCGTTGAAAAAGGAGCCAACGCTCCCGGGAAGCACAATGCCAGCATGTTGCAGGACGTGCTCGCCAAGCGGCAAACCGAAGTGGATTTCATGAACGGCGCGATCGTCGAATGGGGGAAAAAAACGGGTGTGCCTACCCCTCTGAATCGGGCGATGTGGCAGCTGATCAAAGGGCTTGAGCACTCCTGGACCGATCCGGCGTGAACGTCGATTCTGAAATGCCTCATGCCATAAGGCTTCGGAGAAATGTAAATTCATGACCTTGCCCTTCAAAATCGGCGTTCTGCAGTTGAGTATGGAGCCGCTGACTGAAACCGTGTGCATGGCGCAGGCTTGTGAAGCAGCGGGGTTCGACATTTTCTGGCTGGCGGAAGCGTATCCGTGGTGGCGTAAGCATTCGATGGAAGCTCGTTCCTCTACGGCGACGACCGCCATCATCGCTCGTGAAACAAAAAGGATTGCCATCGGTTGGGGAATTATTTCTCCCTATACGCGACATCCCGTGCAGATTGCCATGGAAGCGCGCGTACTTCAGGAAGCTGCAGGCGAAGGCCGCTTTCTCCTTGGTCTTGGCGCTTCCAAAATTTTCATGAAAGAAATCGGCGAGGGCGAAAAGGGGAGGGAAGTCGGCCCCGCAACGGTGATCCGAGAGAGCATAGAAATCATCAAAGCCATGCTTTCCGGTGAAGAAGTGAAGTACGAAGGGAAAGCTTTCCAGGCTTTCGCGCCCGCGCTTAAGCCAGATGCTCGCTCGCCGCGCTGGGAGCCACCGCTTTATATCGGCGCAACGGGGCCAGTTTTGCAACGGCTCGCGGGCGCAATCACGCAAGGGTTGCTCACGGCCAGCATTACCACACCAAAGTTTGCCGCTTACTCGCGCCAAGTTATGGAAGAAGGTGCGAAGAAGGCCGGCCGCAATGGCTCTCAACTGGATCTTGGTTGCGTGGTTGTCGGCAGCGTTGGCGAGGACCCAAAAACTGCGCGCGAAGGGGCGCGTGAAATGGCCGCCATGTATCTCGCCAACAAAGTGCAAAACATCAAAGGCTCCGCGGACACCCTTCTCGAATGTGCCAGCCTCGCGCGCGAAGAGATTCAGCCCATTGCGGATGCCATGGAGAAAGGCGGGCGCAAGGCAGCCGCCCGCGCGGTTTCCGACGCCACGCTTGATAAGGTCTGCCCCGTAGCGGGTTCGCCCAAACAATGCATCGAGAAGCTGGAAGAGTATCACGCCGCGGGTTGCACGCAGATGATGCTGGAACTCTGGGGCGATGATCGGCTTGAGCAAGCTCGCCTTTTTGGCGAAAAAGTCTTGCCGCATTTCCACAAAAAATAGCGAGCCTATTCGGACGGGACCTTTCTGGCTTTCACGGAGGTCGGCTTCAGTCAGGCGTTTTCACTTTGATAGCAGTTGGTTTGTGGTAGGATGCGCGCAGATTTTCCATTCCGTGGGAGATTCCCATGCGCAGGAATTTTGTCTCCAAAAACTTTCTGCTGTTGTCTGTAGTAGCAATTCTCGCCGTTCCCTGCGAGATTTCCGCCAACAACGAAAAGCGTGCCCTTCCATCCCACGTTCCTCCAAAACGTTCCTCGCAAATCCACGACGGCTTCGGAATTAACTCTGACCTGCCGCGGGAGCCCTATTTGCCGTGGAACCGCCGCTGGTGGACCCGAATGTTCGATGCGGGCTTCAAGTGGATTCGCATTGGCCAATACGAGAACAGTTCCGATTGGACGAGCTGGGATTGGGTAGAACAGCAGCGCGGCGTGTTCGCGGTGCCACAGCGGGTCGAAGACTATGTGGACTCGCTCGTCGAGAACGGTGTGCTCATTCAGGTTCAGCTTTTATATGGAAACCCGATGTATACCTCGCCCGCTGGCAAGCTGCTGGACGTCAGCGTTCCAGCGCCGGGAGGTTTTCACAATCCCGACCGCAGTCTCTATTCGCTTTTTTGGCCGCCGAAAACGCCGGAGCAGATTGCCGCGTTCAATCACTACGTTGCATGGATGGTGCAGCATTTTCGCGGCCGCGTTTCCTATTGGGCGCTCTGGAACGAGCAGGATATCGATTATTGGAACCCTGTTCCGAATCCCGAAGAATACGGCCGACTCTTGAAATCCTTTGTGCAAGCTGTCCATGGCGTGGATCCCCAGGCAAAAGTGATATATGGTGCTCAGGCGGACCCAAGCAGGGACTTTACAAAGCGTGCTCTCGATACTTGTCAGTGTGCTTCAAGCATTGATGTCTATGCCTATCACACCTACCCGGGTTACGGCCGCAATCTCCACCCCGAAACAATGGATTCCGGCGCTTACCATGCGGAGTCTCCCAAAGCCCTGCGTGAGCTCGTAAGGAATTACCCCGGTATTCGCGCGGGCATCCCCTTTTTTGATGACGAGTTCAATTCCATACCCTCCTGGGAGGGTTCAGATGAATCTGTGCAAGCAAAATATGTCCCCCGAGGTCTGATCTACAATTTAGCGGCTGGAGTAAAGACGTTTCCGTGGCTCCTTACGGCTGCCCCGGATGGTAACGAATATGACGATTTCGGGTTTCTCCACGGACTGACATATCACGAAAATGATTTCACACCGCGCCCGGTCTTCGGCGCGCTGCAAAACACCAACGCCCTGTTTTCAGACACCAGATTCGATCCGGCGATCCATATTTCCGGCGCAGACGTCCCAGCATACATGCGCGACGACTATCCATTCATTGCATATGGGTTTCGCTCGATCTCTGATAAGGCAATCGTTGCATACTGGTTGGCGGGCCACAGCTATCCTGGGAATGCTTTTCCGCAGCTTTCCTCCGAACTCACGATCAAGAACACCGGCATCGAGTATCCGGTCTTGATCGATTTGGTCTCGGGCGATATCAAGCCCCTGGCCTGGAAAAAGGGGACTACCGATACCCTGGAAGCCTTGCCCCTGCGCGACAGCGTGATGGCTATAGCCGACGAGACCTATTTCGATTGGCCCGTATTGCCCGAGACGCCTAGCTCACTCAACATTGTTTCGAGCGGGAATTCTCTCAAGCTGACGTGGGCGGGCCACGAAGAAGCCAAAGGCATCATCGTAGAACGCCAGGTTAGCGAGAGCTCCAGTGACCGCGCGAGCGGGGATTGGCAGAAACTTGCGCGGCTGCCCGCCACAGCAACCGAATACAACGATTCAGCCGCCCCGCGCGGAAAATCCCTGGGCTATCGCGTGCGCGCGTTCAATGATGCCGGCGAATCCGCCTATTCGAATATCGTCCGAATACGGTGGTAGATCTTCGGTCCATCTGCAAAGGAATTCACCTATGCCGAAACTCGCCATCGCCGGAGGCAGACCCGTTCGCCGCAAGCCGTTCCCAGCTTGGCCCATCTATTCGAATCACGAAGCGCGCGCGCTCCTGCAGGTTCTTCGTTCTCGCAACTGGGGCGGCTATCCCTTTCCCAACACGCACGCCAGCGCGTTTGCGGCTAAGTTCGCGAAAGCTCACGGCGCAAAGTACGGAATCGCGTTGGCCAACGGCACTGTCGCCATCGAAGTCGCGCTAAGAGCCGCCGGCATCAAGCCCGGCGACGAAGTGGTCGTCCCCGCGTACACCTGGGAAGGCACGGTTGGTCCGATTCTGCTTCTCAACGCCATCCCTGTTTTCGTTGACGTGGATCCCGACACATACTGTCTCGACGCCCACCTCATCGAACGGGCTATCACGCCGAAAACGCGCGCCATTCTTCCCGTGCATCTCGCGATGAATTTCGCGGACCTCGACGAAATCCTGCGCATCGCTCGCTCCCGAAACATCGCCGTCATTGAAGATTGCGCGCACGCTCACGCTGGCCAGTGGCGCGGCAAGGGCGCAGGCGGTTCCGGGGATTTCGGTTGCTTCAGTTTTCAATCCAGCAAAATCATCACGGCGGGCGAAGGTGGCGCCGTCATTACCAGCAGCCTTGAGCATTTCGAACGCGCACAGTCTTATGTGAATTGCGGGCGCGCCAGCATAACAGATCAGTTTCGCCACCGGCTCATCGGCTTCAACTATCGCATGACGGAATTTCAGGCCGCCGTCCTCGAAGTTCAGTTGCAACGCCTGCCAAAGCAAGCCAAAACTCGTCTTGCGAATATAAATTATTTTGAGAAGCGTCTTCGTGGCACTCCCGGCCTGGCGTTCCTCAAGCGCGACAAACGCATCACACGCTTGGCCGCTTACCAGTTCGTTTTCAAATATCTGCCTGAACACTTCGGCGGAATTCCCCGGGTCGCATTCCTTGCAGCGCTCGAAACAGAAGGCATTCCCTGCGACGGACTCTTTTACGAACCTGTCTATCGCAGCGCACTCTTTCCAGTCGACCCTGCGGACTTCCCGGCGCTCAGTTGGGGCCGCCCGGCGCCCCTAAACCTTAAAACGCTCTACCACTGCCCCGTCTCTGAGCGTGCCGCCTATAAGGAAGCCGTCTGGCTTCCTCACCATCTCTTCCTTGGCACACAGAATGACACGGACGACATCGCGGATGCGATCCTCAAGGTCTGCGAGAACATCAACGAGCTTCGCAGTCTCAAGCACCCCGCCATCGAACGCAAAGCAATGAGCCGCGCAGAGCGACCCCGTGTCGAAAAGCGCCAGTGGTAATCTGGATGCATGCCGGAATTGCCGGACATCACCGTTTATATCGAAGCGCTCGAGAAGCGCATTCTTAACCAGACGCTCGAAGGGGTGCGTGTCGTTAGTCCCTTTCTGTTGCGCACTGCAACTCCGCCGCTTACGAGCGCCAACGGCAAAAAGGTCCTGCGCCTGCGTCGCCTTGGAAAACGCATTTGCATTGGGCTCGAGGACGGCCTCTGGCTCGTCCTGCATCTGATGATCGCCGGCCGCCTTCACTGGAGGGCACGCGGCGTCAGAGTTTCTCGGCCACGCGGTCTCGCTGCCTTCGACTTTCCTAACGGCTCGATCCTGTGGACCGAAGCTGGTTCGCAAAAACGCGCATCGCTCCACATTGTGGTCGGTGAGGAAGGCCTGCGTGCCTTGGATCCGGGCGGAACCGAAGTTTTGGACTCCGACGCTTCCCAGTTCGCCGCCGTTCTTCTTTCCGCCAATCACACGCTGAAACGTGCTCTTACGGATCCGCGCCTGTTTAGCGGGATCGGAAATGCCTACTCCGACGAAATCCTGTTTGAAGCGAGGCTTTCACCACTGGCGTTAACACAGAAAATGACCGCTCCGGAGATTCATCGCCTCTTCGAAGGCGTTCGAGTAACACTCACGCGCTGGACAGACAGCTTGCGTGCGGAGGCGGCCGGAAAGTTCCCCGAGAACGTGACGGCGTTCCGGGAGGGCATGGCTGTGCACGGCCGTTACAAACAACCGTGCCCGCGCTGCGGGACGAAAATCCAGCGCATCCGTTACGCTTCGAACGAAACCAACTATTGCCCCACATGCCAAACAGGGGGAAAGCTTTTGGCCGACCGCGCTCTCTCGCGCCTGCTTCGTGAAGATTGGCCGCGCACGCTGGAGGAACTCGAGCTTCTTACCTCCAAACGTACTTAGCTAGGCCATTTTTATGATGCACCGCATACCCTCGAACTGTCTGTCTGGGTGAGCTGGGCGAGCCAGCACTGCGCTTTTTGTTTTTGCGGCCCGTCGGCCACTCGCAAGTACTCGCGCAGTTCAGCCACCGCCTGGACGTGCTCCCCACGCCCAAGCAGAACTCCTACCAAGAGCAGTCCGTCTTCTGGGATGTCCTTTCG
This sequence comes from Acidobacteriota bacterium, assembly GCA_003224105.1. Taxonomy (GTDB): domain Bacteria; phylum Acidobacteriota; class Terriglobia; order Acidiferrales; family UBA7541; genus Acidiferrum. The sequence continues at coordinate 26,932 of QHYL01000425.1, forward strand.
GGATTGCCTCAACGAATCCACAGCTTCTTGCGTATAGCGCTGCTGCGCCGCGAGGGCATGGCCCAACAAGCTAAGGGACATGACATTTCGTGGATCGATCTGAAGAGCTTGGCGGGCCTCAGCTTCTGAGTCGGGATACCGCTTGAGCAAAAGAAGTGCCAAGGAAAGATTGCTGTAAGTTTCAGTCCTTTTCGGATCGAGTGCGATGGCCTTCTCGAATTCACTCAGGGATTTCTCAGATGAACCTTCCATTAAATAGCTGGAGCCGAGGTTGTTATGCGCCTCAGCGAAATCCGCGCACATCTGAACGGCTTTTTCGAAGTGTTCAGCAGAACTCTTGAAATCATTGGCCAGGTAGGCCTTGCGTCCGCGTTTGAACTCCTTTATGGCTTTCGTGGGGATGAGCAGTTCGCTGGCAGAAACGGTTCCGGAGACTGGCAAGGAACTCCCCACTCGCGGTTCAACTTCTGTCAGGAAAAATAAATTCATCCGCTCGTGAAACCGAAAGGCGTCTGGGCCAGAAGTCATTCGGGGAGGGTAAGGACCAGATTGAAAGGAGCCGGAGGTGTAGGGACCAAAAGGGTTGGGAGGTTTTTGGGCTCGTGCGGGCAGACAGGACACTAAAACCATCAGCAGCAAGCAAAGAAACGGCTTCATCGGGATACTCCTTGGGTACACGGGGGCTGACGCCGCGGACACGGTTGCAATTTGTATGAGGACACCCCTAAAATGAGCCGAGGTTAAATGAAGAGCGCGAGCCCGCAAGGGCTTGCCTTCTCCGAGAGATCGACGCCGCTCCGGCCGCCAAACCAAAAGCGGCGCCGTCTCTTAACCCCACTTAGCTTCTTCGAAGTTTCCTCAACCTGAAAGACGAAGGACTCCCAAAGTTTGTTGCTAAGTTTCTGTTCGAATTTCAAAAATATGCGGGCCCTTAGGGGAAATCCCTTAATAGAGGGTGCAAGGTGAGAGCTCAATGCAAAATCGCGGCGATTGCTCCGTCAGCAATTAATGTGGAGACTGCCTCGATGTCAGGCGCAACCGGACGATCTACGGAAAGCATCCGTGATTTAGCGCGAACCACTTCATAGGCTTTCGTGGCAAGCTTGCCCGTTTTCAGCGGTGCCAGCAAATCGATCCCCTGACATGCGCACAACAGCTCTATTGCGATCGTGTTGCGGAGATTCTTCAGCATGCGTTCGAGCCGGCGCGCTCCGTTCATTCCCATGGAAACGTAATCCTCCTGATTCCCGGAAGTGGAAATCGAGTCCACGGAATGGGGCGTTGCCAGAGCCTTGTTCTCGCTTGTAAGAGCCGCAGCGGTCACCTGCGCGATCATGAATCCGGAATTCAATCCCGGCTCCGGAGTCAAAAACGCCGGCAGCATGCTGGTGAGTGGATTGGTCATCTGTTCGATGCGGCGTTCGACAATGCCGCCGAGCGTGGCGAGAGCAATGGCCGCCTGATCTGCCGCCATCGCCAATGGCTGCCCATGAAAATTCCCGCCACTCACGATGTCACCGTTTTTGTCATCGCGCACAAATACCAACGGATTATCCGTTGCGCTGTTCAATTCCACAGCTGCGATTTCCCGCGCCTGCGCCAGTGAATCACGCACTGCGCCGTGAACTTGCGGCGTGCACCGCAAACTGTAGGCATCCTGTACGCGCGGGTCCTTTTCCGCCGCACGATGGGACTCGCGTATCTGGCTTCCATCATTCAAATGCGCCAGGTTTCGCGCCGTCGTTGCGGCGCCAGCATAAGCCCGAGCATGCATGATCCGCGCGTCAAACGCTCCCGGGCTTCCGCGAAGCGCATCGAGCGAGAGCGAGGCGGCCACGTCGGCAGAGTCCACGAGAGTGTCCGCCTCCCGCAACGCCAGGCTCAGCAATGCCAGCATTCCCTGCGTGCCATTCAATAAGGAAAGCCCTTCTTTGGCTTCGAGTTCGAGCGGCGTAATGCCCCCGCGTTTCATCGCTTCGTTGCCGGGCAATGTTTCATCGCGAAATACGGCCTGTCCCTCACCGATAATCACGTGCGCCAGATGCGCGAGAGGCGCAAGGTCGCCGGATGCGCCGACTGAACCCTGCGATGGAATCACGGGATGCACTTTTGCATTCAACATCTGACAAAGCATCTCCACGACGCGCGGCCGCACACCGCTGAGTCCCTTGGCAAGCGCGTTTGCGCGCAAGACCATTAGCGCACGTGTTTCGTTTTCGCTTAGCGGTGCCCCTACTCCGCTAGCATGCGACCGCACCAAATTTACCTGGAGCTGCCGC
>QHYL01000349.1 GCA_003224105.1 Acidobacteriota bacterium
AACGCGGCGGGATGCGAAGCCAAAAACATTGAGGGCGCAACGGCCTTGCGGCTGCTGCGCCCTCTTTCAATTGTGCCGTTAAGTTTTTGAGGCTTCCCGGCTCAATCTGTGAGTGAGAGTATGACCAACACTTTTTCTTGGCAAGCGAAATCGCAAAGTTCAACTGTGGAAAGCTGTGAACGACTGTGCAAAAAAATAGGGACTAGGGATTTCGGAACCGCGCCGCGGGAGCCCACGATGCACGGATGCAAAGCAAATCGCGAGATCAAGACGTTAGGTGCATCAGTCCGGGATGAGCGGCAAAAGAAAATCCTGGAGCTTCTGGCTTTCTGGGAGGCTCAAGCGCCCGAGATGGATACCCATGTGATTGGCTGCGGCCACACGCACGACGGAGCCAACGCCGACAATCGGGCCCATGGCCCTGTTCAGTTGTAGCTGTATGTCCACGGAGGAGCCTACCGGAACGATGCGCTGGGCTTTCACCAGAACGCCTTCCATGCTGACGTCCACGCTCTCGCCTTCGATGACATGCCCGTCATGTTTGAGCAGGACGCGGGACTTCACCGGAACGCGCCGGGTGCGGCGATGCTCGTGTTCGATGGCGCCTTGGGTGGCGCGGACAATCATCAAGAGGCGCTCCCGATCGAGCGGCTTGTACATGAAAAAACTGGCGCCCGCCTGGAATCCCCGGACCATGGCGGCCGGGCGCTTGTCATCGCTGATCATCACGACGGGCGTAATGCGGTTGCGGCTGGAGTCACGCATCTGCCGCGTAAGTTCTGGGCCGTCGGGGAAAGGCATTTGGTCGTCGAGGAAGACCATCGCGAACTTGCCATGCTGGAGAATGTCCGAAGCTTCGGCGCTCCTTGTGACGCTCAAGGAGTCCATGCCGACAGAGCCAAGGACTTTCTCAATGAGGTGGCAGGTAGCAGGTTCGTCATCCACAATAAGCGCTCGCTTGTCCATGTTGACGCTCCTTTCCACAGGACGTTCTGCGCAGTGCCACGGCGTGCAGGAAATCACCGTTCATGATGAACGGGCATGTCTCGAAGAGATCTTGGAACAAGATGCAAACCGGGTTGCTCGAAGCGCGAAGCTTCATAACAATAAAACTGGACGCCCACGCCGAATTTGCCATCGAGAGAATCGGCGGGTTCCAGGCGAACCACTTGACCGGTGCAGCGCCACTCCGTCGTGGGCTGGCCGGTGACTTCCTCGGGCATCTTCAGAAGGATTTCCACGACTTCGCCTTCGGCAATACGCGAGCGTGTCGCGAAGAAGATGCCGCGTCTGGAAAGATTCACCGATTCGGCCCTCTCTTCGGGAAGGCCGGACTTCCAAACGCGGACTCGAAGAGCGATTCTGACGTTGTGACGCTGAGAGAAACGACGATCGCGAGAGAAAACCTCGAGCAGGTTATCCATGTAAACCTCCGGTCGCCAAGGAGGGAGCTGGCGCGAGACAATCTTGGGAAGGGGTTTGAATTATGTGAGGAAACTCACAGGCTTGCACAGGCTCAATTTAGTGCTGCCCCGAGAACAATCAGCGGCGATTCCAATGTGGAACAATTCTTGGAGTGGAGCTCCTGCGGAAACTTAGTACGAAATAGAGACTGCGATTCTGTTGAGTCGAAGCCTAGAATTTACGCGGGTTCTGAGAATCGGACCCTCGCTCTCCTTGAGCTTGAGCACACACGAGGGTCCGATTCTCTCCTCGAAATGCCACGCGCGACGAGACAACTTCGCAGAATTCCTCACGTCTCTCACAGCCGGCTCCCACACCAATATCCGGAGGAAGCTTGTCGAGATTCTAAAGATTCGCATAACTCCTTTCGGTCTGGTGTTGCCCGTTCGGACTGAAAAGCGATTTGCGTGAAGGTGGCTCGGATTCCCCCGTAACGCGCTATCATCAAGAACCATGGCCGCGCAAAAAAGCATGTTGAATGAGTTTCCCTGGGACGAGGACTATCGCGTTTCCAACATCGAAAACGTGCTCACGCCCGCTCTGGTGGTCTATCCGGAAGTCATTTCTTCCAACATCGAGCAAACCTTGCGTTTGCTGGGCGGCGACGCGAATCGCTGGCGCGTGCACATCAAGACGGCCAAGCTGGACTACACCTTGCGGATGCTCGTCGAACGCGGTGTTCGCAATTTCAAGTGCGCCACCACGCTGGAACTGCTCGTAGCTTGCCGCAGCGGCGCAAGCGACGTGCTCGTGGCTTATCCCATGGTGGGCGCGAACGCGCGCCGCGTGCGGGAAATCGCCGAAACATTTCCGCAGGCGCGCATTTCGGTTTTGGCTGAGAACGAAGAACAAGTTCTGCAATGGCGAGGCAGCCGCGTCGGGGTGTTTCTCGATATTAATCCAGGAATGAATCGCACGGGGATCGAGCAGAGTCACGGCGCGGCAATTGTCAGCTTGGTGCGCGGAGTCGCAGACGCCGGGTTGGAATTCTGCGGCCTGCATTATTACGACGGGCAGTACGGCGGGCTTGAAGAACGCGAGCGAACCGCATCGGCGCATGCAGGCTACGACAGTTTGCTGGAAGTGGTGAGCGAAGTAGAGCGCAGCGGAGTGAGCGTGCCGGAAGTGATTACCGCGGGCACGCCGACACTTCCGTGCTCGCTGACGTACCCGGGCTTTCGCGGGCAAAAGTTCGTTCACCGCGTGTCGCCCGGAACGGTTACCTATAACGATGCGACCAGCCTGGCGCAACTGCCGGCGGAGTACGAATTGCGGCCGGCGGTACTCGTCTTAACGAGAGTCGTGAGCAAGCCGCGCAATGGTGTGATCACCTGCGATGCCGGGCACAAAGCAGTGTCCGCAGACGCTGGCGTGCCGACGTGCGTGGTCGTGGGCCACGCGGAACTGACACCTCTTTCTCCCAGCGAGGAGCATCTCCCGATCGCCGTTGCGGGAGACGCAGCCGGGCCGGAAGTTGGCGAAGCGCTTTACCTCCTGCCCCGCCACGTTTGCCCCACGGTGAACAATTTTGATTGCGCGCTTTTGGTGCGGAACAGGCAGATCGAAGCGGTGGAAAAAGTGACCGCTCGCGGCCGCGAAGCACCGCTTCTGGGCACGCAGGAACGAACCGCCACGCTTGCGCGTTGAAACTGCCAAAAAGGCGGCCCGAATCTTTTCAAAGGGTTGGAGCAAGGGGTCGAGGCAGCAGGAAGGACCCGTTTTTTCGGAAACATTTTGGAGGGGAGTCTCGTACCTCTATCAAGCCGCCGGAAAGCAGGAGCGGGTCGCTAAGTTCGAACCGGGCGTCAATGACCCGAAAGACCAGCCAAACACCGGCCAGGAGGCAATCCGCCATGCTCAATAAGCATCGAGGGCACATCACCAAGGCTGCGCTGGCAGCCGCAACAGCTCTGCTGTTTTCCCAGGCTGGCGTGGTGGCGCAGACAACATCCGCACCCGCAAAGGCCAGCCAGTCAACGAGTTCAGCGACGGCGGAGAAGGGTGAGCGCTGGCTCCACGTTCGCGTAATTTGCACGGACGGTAGAGGGGACACCGTTCGCGTGAACGTGCCGCTGGAGCTGGCGGAAAAGGTGCTTCCCGCCGTCAATCACGATCGCTTGCACAACGGCAAGGTGAGGATCGATGACTCCCGAATGGATGACGTGGACCTTCGGGCGCTGATGGAGGCGATTCGCTCGGCCAAGGACGGGGAATACGTCACTGTACAGGGAAGCGACAACGATGTACGCGTGGCCAAAGAAGGCAACCACCTCATGATCCACGTAGTGGACAAGAGCGGGCCGAAAAAGTCGCAGGTCGAAGTCAAAGTGCCCATGAAGGTGGTCGAGGCGCTGCTTTCCGCGGGAAAAGATGAACTGGACCTGGTGGCGGCACTCCACGCGCTGGGCGCGCAAGGCGACGTGGAACTGGTCTCTGTGAAGGACAGCGAAAATACCGTGAAGGTTTGGCTGGACTCGAAGAACGTGGCGGACTGAAAGTCTTAAGTCGTAAGTGTAAGTTTTGAGTTTGCGATAACCAAAATACGCCTGTCATTCCGATGGGGGTCGCCTGCGGCAGGCAGGCGACGAGGAATCTGCTTTTTGCCTTGAGTTTTCACGGAAAGCAGATCCCTCGCGCCGCTCGGGATGACAGTTAGCGGAAACTTTTCAACAAGCCGGTGGGACTTAAGACTTAAGACTTAAAACCTTGTGGGTTCACAAGCCGTGGAGGCAAACATGATGTTGTTGGCGAAGGCGGCTCTCGGAGTCAGCGGGGCGCTTGTGGCGGCAGGCGCATACGCGTTCCACGAAGGCGTAATTCGCGTGGACGTTGACGAGTTTCGCGCGGGAGGTTCGCACGTTCACCTGTGGGTCCCGGCAGCGATGGTGCCGATGACGATGCATTTCGTGCCGAAACATCATCTCTGCGACGCGGCGAACCATGCGCGCGAGTTTCTTCCCATAGCGCACGCCCTGTTCAAGGAATTAAAGAAATTTCCTGACGCCGAATTCGTGGAAGTGAAAGATGACGAGCAGCACGTGCAGATTCGAACGCACGAAGGGAAGCTGCAAATTGACGTGGATGATCCTGGCGAGAAAGTCCACCTATTGGTGCCGTTGAGCACAGTGGACGACGTGGTCGGGCAGCTTGAGGATAGCGCACCGGGAGCGTAACGGCAGCCATTACGAGTTATGCTGGCTCCACACGCAGGCCGTGCCAAGACCGCGCGGCCAAGCCAGGATTCTTCGCTTCGCTCGGAATGGCAGTCAACGGCGTTTTTCAACAAATCTCCAGTGGTCTTGTGAAGTCTTTAAGGTCTCAAGAGACGTCGTGGCCGCGCGCGACTCAGATGGAAGCGCCTGCTTCCTTTGCGGCCACTTGAAAATAGGCTTCTTCGAGGATGGCGTCTTTTTTCCAACCCGCGCGCTGCAAAATTCCGCGGCTGTTTTCGATCATTTTCGGATGCCCGCACAGATAGGCAGTAGTTTCGTCCGGCCTTAATATCCACGCATCAACATATTTTCGCAAGAGATCGTCGACGCGCCCGGTTTCGCCGGTCCATTGCGGGTTATCCCACGGACGGCTCACCGTCGGGACATATTGGAGCCAAGGTGCTTCCGACGCATAGCGTCCGAGTTCCTCGCAATAACCGAATTCGAAAGAGTGGCTGGCGCCATGGAGGGAAAAGAATTTGTGGCCGCCGGGCATGGGACTCGCGCCGCTTTTCCAGTCGCGATAAATCGTTCGAACATAACTCACGAACGGAGCGATGCCCGTCACGGTGGAAATCAGCAAATGGTTGGTTCGCCCGCTGCCAAGATCGAGCGTAAAGCGGCCCTTGGCGATCTTGCGGCAAAGCAACGCATCTCCCGGCTGCAACTGGAAAAGGCCCGGCGTCAATCCGCCAAGCGGAACGAGTTCGACGAAGAACTCGAGGGCTTCTTCGTAGGGAGAGGAAGCCATGGAGTAGGCGCGCTCGGTTCGAAGACCATCGCGCTCGATGCCGAGCGTGGCGTATTGCCCCGCGCGGTATTCGAGGGGGCCACCGGGATCGACGCGCAGGATGCACAAATCCGCAGAGATATCGCGGCGGTCTAGAATGCGCGCGTTGTAATACTTATCGGGAGAGCGGGTCATCTGAAGTTGCTTTCACGGGGCGCTTCCTACCTGCCTTTGGCCGCATCGCTTAGGAATGCAGACCTCATTCGTAAGCCAGCGCGACGACAGGGTCGTACGTGGCGGCACGCAGGGCCGGATACAACGCGCCAGCCGCGGCCCCGGCTAATGCAAGCATGATGGCGGCAAAGATCCAGTTGGGGGAAATGAGAACTGTGAGACCCGGATTGACTTCTTTCAAGACGACTTGGGTGAGAAACGTGAGGCCGACGCCGAGTCCCGTACCCAAAATGGTGAGAATGAACGTTTCCGTGAGAAGCATTCGAACAATATCAAAACGGGAAAAGCCGAGAGCCTTCAGAATGCCAATCTCGCGCGTGCGCTCCATCACCATCGTGTGCATGTTGAGCAGCACGACGATGAAGCTGATGACAATCCCGAGAGCCACCATGGTTCGTGTGAATGGGCGAAGCTGCGGCAAATTGGAAGAATTCATGAGCGAGACGTATTCCGCGAGAGAACGGATGCTGTATTGGGGCAGCAATTTGGCGAGTTGCGCCCGGGTGGCGCCGGTATCTCCTTTGCTGCGGACATAAAACATGGACACGCGCCTCTCGGCGCCGGCAATCTCTTGCGCGGTGCGGATGGGAATGAAAAATCGGGCGCCCTTGCCGTGAGCGACGATGCCACTGACCGTAAATACATGATTCAGAAGCGTGACCTGGCTGCCGACCTTTAAGTGACGGGTCTGGGCGATGATGTCGTCGGCAATCACTTCATCCGGTCCCTGGAACAGGCGGCCGTCACGAAACAAGAAGCCTCTGCTGAGCGCATTGAAACGCGCGTAGTCAATGCCGTAGACCATCACTAAGCTCTTTGGTTCCGTGAGGATAATCGTGGGAGCCACCTCGTCAACGCTCTTGACGCTGGCAATCTGGTCACCGAGGGACTCCGGCATCACGGCACTGGAGAAGGCAAAGAAGATCGAAGAGTTCGGCGGCTGCACGAGAATGTCTGCGCCGACGCCCTCGACGCGTTTTCCCCATTCGGAAACCACTCCCGAAGTGAGACCCACGATCAACAAGACGAGAATCACCTGGATGGCAATGGCAATCACGCTGAGAGAGCTGCGCATGGGACGCACAGTGATGCTGCCCCAGAACATCTGGAGCAAGGAAAACGGTCCTTCAAAGGTCTCGTTCATGTTGGAAGGCCAAAATTGTACTGTAACATCCTGATTTTGCGAGGGCAAAGCGAGCGGGGCGGCAGCTGGAGCAAGCCGGATGCCGAAAATCCGAAACATTGTTTCTGTGCGGTAAAGTTTTCAACACAAGTGTTGATAACTTTGTGGAAATCAGGCCTGAGGCGCAGGGTAACTTCCGACTGTTCAACGTTCTTGCGCTCATTGCACCATTTGTGGGCAACAACAGAGTTTCCTACGCAGTGGAAGGTCAACGAAGCCGGATCGCCTGTCTACAAGTGTTTCAGAATTAAAATTCAAGGCAAGAAAGGTAAATGAAATGTTCCACGGAATGTTTCACGGAACGTGTCAGGAGTGTTTCACAGAATGTTCCACGAAATGTTCCACAAATGTTCCACGCGGAGTTTAAAAAAGCCCGTGTGGAATCCTATCTCGCGTTGGCATGGTGGTGAAGCGAATCGTTTAAACAAGAAACTCATTCACCGCATTCAGTTTCACAAAGCGAAAGCAAGAAAGCATTTCTGGAAGGCGAAAAAGTTTGCACAAAAACGCACGCTCAGTACCACTTCGGAGGACGCTCGAGGCGAATCTTGATGGTTTGTTTCGGATCGGTGATGTCGAACCAGCGTCCGTAGCTCTTCCAACCTTCAGCGAGCACTTGGATCAGCACGCGGCCCAGAGGGGCGTCGGGAACGTGCGCAACACCATCGCGATTGGTTTTCACGTTTAATTCCATGGTTTTGTTTTTCTTGATCTTGTGCTCTTCGATGTATTTGAAGTAGACACTGGCGTTTTCAACGGGTGTTTCTTTTTCGCCTCCCGTGACTTCAATGGTGATGCGCGATTGGGGATCAGGCCGAGGAGCGCCTTGCTTCGGTTCGGGAGAAGAAGCCGGCGGATTCTGCGCCGGTACCTGAGCCGCCAGAAAAAATGCCGCTGCCACACAGGAACCGACAAGAAAGATTCGAGAGAAGTTCGTCATCTGCGCGAATACCATCCTCTACGGAAGGACTGGCTGAGGTCAAGCCTTTGTCCCAAAAAATTTGGATGCCCGGAGGGCGAGAATTGCTGCTCGGCCCATGGGTCCAGACCACGGTGGCTCTGGCGTACCGTGGAAACTTCCGTGTTAGCCTATTTGACGGATTTGTGAGGCTCCTGTAAGTTTTCAAGAATCTGCTCCGAATGGATGACTGGGACAGTTGAACCCTGAAAGTGCCCGCGGGCAGTCAGCAGCCTACCCCAAGCTGCCTACTTCAACAGGATTTGAGAGCAAGCAAGGAGAGCATCATGGGTTTTGCCACCAATGCCATTCATGTGGGCCAAGAGCCGGATCCCGCCACCGGCGCGATTGTCGCGCCGATTTATCAAACTTCCACGTACGTCAACGAGGAACTGGGAAAGAACAAGGGCTACGACTACGCGCGAACGAATCATCCGAACCGCAAGGCGCTGGAGCGCACGGTGGCGAAGCTGGAGGGCGGACACAGCGCCTATGTTTTTACTTCAGGGATGGCGGGAATCGACGCCGTTTTTCGCCTGCTGCGACCTGGGGACCATGTGGTGGTGTCAGAGGCCGTATACGGCGGAGTGTTCCGGCTTTCCACGCAATTGCTAGTGCACTTTGGGCTGGAATTCAGCTTCGTGGACACGTCGATGCCGGAAGCGGTGCGCATGGCTTTGCGCCCGAATACCAAGATGATTTATGTCGAGACGCCTACGAATCCGACGATGAACGTGACGGACATCGCGGTTGTTTCGAAACTGGCCGGGGAACGGAACATCACGATTGCGGTGGACAATACGTTTTTGAGCCCGTACCTGCAGCGGCCCATCGAGCTTGGCGCGCACATCGTGGTGCACTCGATGACAAAATATTTGAACGGGCACAGCGATGCGACGGGTGGAGCGGTGGTGCTAACCCGGCCTGAAGATGCGGAGAAGATTTACTTTATTCAGCGCTCGGCGGGAAGCGGGCTGGCGCCGATGGATTGCTTTTTGGTTTCGCGGGGAATCAAGACGCTCGCAGTACGCATGCTCCAGCACAATGCGAATGGGATCACCGTGGCGCGGCATCTGGACGCGCATCCCAAAGTGCGCAAAGTGTTTTATCCTGGGCTGCCCACGCATCCGCAGCATGAAGTTGCGCGGCGCCAGCAAAAAGGCCCGGGCGCGATGCTTTCGTTTGATTTGGCATCCGTGGATGCGGCGCGGCGGTTCCTGAACCATTTGCAACTCTGTTCGCTGGCGGAGAGCCTGGGCGGAGTGGAGACTCTGGTTTCGCTTCCGGCGCTGATGACTCACGCTTCCATGCCCAAAGAGGTGCGGGAGCGCGTGGGGATCACCGAAGGATTGGTGCGGCTGTCAGTGGGAATCGAGGACGTGGAAGATATTATTGCGGATTTGGATCAG
>QHYL01000350.1 GCA_003224105.1 Acidobacteriota bacterium
CGCCGGCCATGTGAAATTGAACGGTGTAGTTCGCCTCGATCCGGAAACTCCCACGCACCCTGACAAAGATCACATCGAAGTGGACGATGCTCCCCTTGCCGCCAGCGACAGAATCTACCTCATGCTCAACAAGCCTCGCGGCGTGGTGACTTCGGCTTCGGACGAAAAGGGCCGCAAAACGGTCTATGCCTATCTGCCGAAAAATCTGCCTTGGCTTGCGCCTGTGGGACGCCTGGATAAAGCGAGCGAAGGATTGTTGTTGTTCACCAATGACTCGGAATGGGCCGCGCGCATCACCGCGCCGGAGACGCATCTCGACAAAACGTATCACGTGCAGACTAACGGGTTTGCGGAATTGGCCCTGCTCTTGCGTTTGCGCGAAGGCATCCGAACGGACGATGGCGGCTTTCTTCGCGTGAAAGACGCCCGCAATCTTCGGCGTGGCGAACGCAATTCGTGGCTGGAAATTATTCTCGACGAGGGAAAAAACCGCCAGATTCGCCGCTTGCTCGAACATTTTCATCTCGAAGTGTTGCGGCTGGTGCGCGTGGCCATCGGACCGCTTGCCTTGGGCCAACTGCAGAAGGGCGCAACACGCGCGCTGACAACCGAGGAAAAGAAAGCACTAGATCGCGCGATGGGGCCCATCTGGCCGCCGCGGAGCTCGATTGACAGCCCCCAATTCCTTGTATAACTTGCCTCGCATGCCCTCCCCGAGCGCACCGGCGCCTCTCGCTCCGTCTCCGGGAATCGGCGTGGTGATTCAAAGGATCCCCGACGTTCTCACGTTTACGCTGGATAATCCAAACCACGGGAACCAGGTCACTGGCGCGATGCTCGACGCTATGCTGGCGGAGTTGCGCGCCGAAGCTTCGACGCGGGTTGCGCGCGTCCTGCGAATTCGGGCGCGCGGCAAAGTCTTCTGCACCGGCCGCGAGCGCGCCGGGCGCGATGTGGATTCCATTCGCAAAGAAGCTGAGCGGCTTGTTGAATTCCAGCGCGCGTTGCGCACTTCTCCGCTGATCAGCGTCGCTGAAGTGCAAGGCGACGCCCTGGGCTTCGGTTTCGGCCTGGCGATTGCCTGCGACTTTGTGCTCGTTGCAGAAAACGCTTCGCTCGCGTTACCCGAGATGCGTTCCGGCCTGGCTCCGTCCGACATCGTAGCGTGCCTTGGGGAATACGCTCTTCCTCGGGTGGCGTTCCCTCTGGTTCTTTTTGGCGACTCGATCAGCCCGGTCCGCGCGCTCCAGGTCGGTTTAATCTCCCAAATCTGCGCGTCCGAGCAATTGGTCGGAGAAGCCAATGCGCTCGTGGCTCGTATATTGCGTTTGGATCGGGCGGCTGCGCGGCGTTGCAAGGAGTCTTTCCTGGCGGCGCAACAAAATTCCTTCGAGCAAAATTGTCTGCGCGCCGTCGAAGCCCTCACAGAAGACGGCCAGGCAAGGCTCGACAGGAAAAAATGATAGTTGGTTGCTTCAAGAAAGGGAGCCGGAAACTCCAGCCGCTTTCGTTCTCGAGGATTTCTGCTTGAATCGTTTCAAGAATGAAAATCCGGCGAATTGCCGCTAGAATTGGCCACGCCGTTTCCGGAGGCTTTATGAAGAGAATTGTCGTGACTGCTTTCCTGCTGCTGCTCGGCTTAATTCCTGCGCGCGGCCAGAGCAAGCTTTCCGTGAAATGGGAAGAGCTGACGGCGGAAGATTTTCGCCAAGCGATTCAACAATCGAAAGGGACGTGCCTGCTTCCGTTTGGAATCCTGGAAAAGCACGGGCCGCATTTGCCGCTGGGAACGGATCTTTTGAACGTTCGCTACGCCACTTTGCACGCAGCCGAGCAGGAATTTGCCGTGGTTTTCCCGGAATATTATTTTGGCCAGATTTTTGAGGCCAAGCACGAGCCCGGCACGGTGGCCTACAGCGTGGAGCTGCAGTTGAAACTTTTGCAAGAAACCACGGACGAAATGGCGCGCAATGGCTGCAAGAAAATTGTCATCGTGAACGGCCACGGCGGAAACGAGCACCTGCTTCCCTACTTCGCCCAGGCGCAGATGGCGAACCCGAAGGATTATGTCGTTTACGTGCTCGATGGCGAGCGCAGCCGCCCGGGCGGACCAGCGAAACAATCCACCGGCATTGATTACCATGCTGGCGAAAACGAAAGCTCCAACACACTCTACACGCATCCGGAACTCACGCACATTGACCGGGCCAAGCGCGAGTCCGGCGCGGACCAGAAGCGGCAGAACCTGCCGGAATTTCTCTACACAGGAGTCTGGTGGTACGCGCGCTTCCCCGAGCATTATTCAGGCGACGGCTCGGTGGCTACCAAGGAGTTGGGCGAGTGGAACGTGCAGGGATGGATTTCCACGATTGTCGAAGCCATCCGCGCTGTAAAGGCGGATGACGCCAGCCTCAAGATTCAGAATGAATTCTACGAAAAGAGCAAGCACCCGCTGGACACAAAGCAGTGAAGTTGCTCCAGGATGACAAAGGCCAAAGATGGATGGAGAAACGCGTTAGCGGGCTTTGCTGAGCTGTTCCACCCAGCGGCGCAACACGCCATAGTGCGGCTGTTCGAGGTCGAGGAACTCAATGCCCATGCCGATGCGCGGCTTCACGATGCGCACCGTCCCGAGCGCTTCCAGCTTCTGATCTTTCCTGGTCAGCGTGACGCGAACTCGTGTATTGGAAGGCAGCGGCTTACTCGTGCACACAAAAATCCCACCCATGGAGAGGTCCGAAGTTACGCCATCTGATTTGGTCCCGGTCTCCAGGTCGAGGATGACCGCGTCGGCGGCAAAAGGATAGCGGATGCAAAAGCGGCGGTCCCGGAGAGAGAGCCCACGGGATTCGTCGTTCGATGTCCGCTCACCCATTAGAATTACGTCGCCCAAGCTTTCACACCGATATAGAGACACTAGCCAGCGCCGCGGAACTTCCAGACCCTTAGTCTGAACGAAAACAGTTCGTTTGTGGCGACTTCCGGGAGTCCTCATGCGAAAGAAGCAATACCCGGCCGATTCTCCGCGGCAGAGGTGGTCTACCGGGCGTTATTACATGGAACGACAAACAGACCCATTGCCACCCTATGCAGGATTTTCGTGCATGTTAGCCTGAAGGGTAGAACGGCATTGTATAACCCTATGAGCGCTTTATCGGATGGACTGCGCCAGAGCGACCGCATCAGCCTCCGTATGCCCGTCGAAGCATCCTGGGCTACGGCGGCGGGCGCTACTTTCACGCAAACCGTCGAGACGCTCCTTGTCAGCCGCAATGGCGGCGTGCTGCGCTTTACCGAAAAGCTGGAGGCGGGCCAGGAGTTGCATCTGCGGCGTTTCATCCAGGGCGACCAGTGGAAAAACACGCGGGCGCGCGTGGTCGCGGAAATCGATCAGGATGCCAACGGATTTCTCTACGCCATTCATATTCTCGACCCGCGGTGCGATTTTTGGGACATCGACTTCCCTTCCCCCCATAAAGCGGAAGAGGCGCTGGCACGTTTGCTCATGGAATGCAGCTTCTGCCAGCGGCGCGAAGTCGTATATCTCAACGAGCTGCAGTTGAAATCATTTGAAGTTCGCAAGTGCGTGGCGCGCCACTGCCGCCATTGCGACTCGCCTTCGATTTGGATTGAGACGCTCTCTGAGAGTCCGGGGGGCGAAGGCGACGGGACGCGCGGCGCGACCGAGGAGCGCGTGGTTCCACGGCGCAATCGCACACGCGTGAAGGCGCGCGTGCTGGCGTGCATCCGGCGGCGCGGCTTTGCCGAAGAAGTAGTGGTTTGCGAGGACCTGTCGAAAGGCGGAATCAGCTTCCGCAGCCGGAATCAGTATCCAGAAGGCTCGCGCGTCGAAGTGGCCGTGCCGTTTACTCCGGGCACGGGAGCGATTTTTGTTCCGATCCGCATCGTTTTCTCGCAAGCCATTCCAACCGCGGGTCTGCACCGTCATGGCGCGGCGTACATCAAGCCGCCGATGGACAATTAGTCTCTGACAACTGGTCCACGCAGTTTCTCCGCACGCCAGGGCTTTCGTTTCCACTATACTGTTCGCGAAATCATTCCCGGTGGTCAGGGCCCGGTGGCCTGGGCCACGATGTTCCCTTCCGGAGGAGCGAGACTCTTCATGAAACTGGTCACTTTCCATTCGCGCAGCCGCGAGGATCGCATCGGCGCGATTGCAGCTGACGGTACGATTGTGGACTTGAATGCCGCGTATGCGCTGTATCTGCGAAATGTGCAGCGGGAAGGCGCGTTTTACGCCCTGGCGGATGCTCGGGTTCCGGCGAACATGCGAGGCCTCTTTGAAAATGGCGACCGGGGATTGGATGCGGCGCGAACGGCACTGGATTATGTGGTGAAAGAGGGGGCGGAATCAGGGCCTTCGGGAGAAGCGCTGCGGTTTCAGAGAAACGAAGGGAAGATCAAAGCGCCCATCGTTCCGAAGAAGTTCTTTCATACAGCGGGGAATTTCAGGGAGCACCACGAGGAGGCGCAAAAGTCGGGGTTTTCACATCCCGTTTTGCCTTGGATTGTTTTTTTTCAAAACGTGGATGCGATCATTGGGCCTGAGGAAGCAATTGTCTATCCCGAGCATTTGACGCAAGAATTGGATTACGAACTGGAGCTCGCGCTGGTACTGAAAAAGGCGGGAAGACATTTTGATGCGGCGCGCGCGGCGGACTACATCGGCGGGTATGTGATTTTCAACGACATTACTGCGCGGGACATCCAACGCACGGAGATGAAATCGGGCGTGTTCAGTTTTTGCAAAGGAATTGATACGTTTTGCCCGTTGGGACCGCACATTGTGACCGCGGACGAAATCCCTCAACCCAATAATCTCGCGATGCAGCTTCGCGTCAATGGCAAGACGCGCCAACAATCGCATTCGAGCAAAATGTCGGTGACAGCGCCGGAA
>QHYL01000351.1 GCA_003224105.1 Acidobacteriota bacterium
TAATTCTCAATCTGCTCACGCAGAATCTTGCTGATTTCGTCTGCCTTGATGTTTGCCATGCGTGCTCCGTCACTTCCCCGAAAGCTGCCTCGTCACACCGTCGCCAAAAGCGCAATATCTAAACTTCTTTATTCTGACGCCAGCCGCGCGCGCATTTCATTCAAACGGCTCCGCAGCGAACCATCGTAAATCGTGTCCCCGATGCGCACCACCGCGCCGCCAAGCAGCGCCGGATCGAGCGAATATTTCGGCTCGATTTTCTTTCCCGTTACTCGCGCCAGCGTTGCCGCCAGCTCTTTTTTCTGCGCCGACGTCAATTCCACCGCGGAGGAAATCTCCGCTTCGGCCATGCCCTGGCGCTGCCGCAACACCTGCTGAAACGTGGCAACAATTTCCGGAATCAGTTGCGTTCGCCGGTGATCGGCAATCACGAACAGGAAATTGCGTATAATCTTGCTCGCGCCAAGGCGATTGGAGATCTTCTCGAGCACCTCGTGTTTCGCTTCCACGCTGACGGCGGGGCTTGCCAGAAAAGTGCGCAATTCGGCCGATTCCTCATACGCGGCGGCAAAACTTTCCAGTTGCTTGGCGGCGGGCTCAGAGGCGCCCTGCTCCAGCGCGATGTCCGCCAGCGCATTCGCGTATTGGAGGCTCGCGGATTTCAATTCGGCATCCCTTCCAAGGTCTTGACGAAATTGCTGATCAGCCCTGCCTGCGCGCGTGCGTTTAACTGCTTCACGAGGAGCGCTTCCGCGCCGTCCACCGCCAGCATCGCGGCCAACGCTTTCAACTCCAGCCGCGCCGCGCGTTCCGCCGCTTCGATTTCCGCTTTCGCTGCCACACCGATTTTTTCCAGGTCCGAACGCGTTGCCGTTCGAATCCGCCCGACCTCCGCGGCGGCTTCACGCTCGGCAAACGCCCGCAGTTCCGCGACTTCTTTTTCCAAATGCGCGAGTTTCATTTCCGCTTCGCGCAGTTGCGCGTCAGCGGCTGCTTTCGTACTCCCGGCTTTAGTGATCGCGGAGCTGATGGATTCCGCGCGCCCGCGAAAAAATCCTGGCGCCTTTTTCAAGCACACCCACAAAAGCGCTCCGACCACGATGGCAAAGTTAATCCACTTGAAGATTTCCGTGGCCGTTTCCGCCCCGGCCGCGCCGCCTTCTTCCGCGGCGTGCGCCGTCAGAGTTAAGAAAAGCGCCGCAATGACGGCGCTGGCGGAGGCCAAGATGTAGCGCTTTGCCTTCATCGAGCCTCTCTCGCAGGGGCGCTTGGACGCGGCGGCGCTTGCAGAATACGCCGTGCGATTTCAGCGGCAAGTTGAGCCACCGATGCCTCCACTTCGCGCCGCGCGGCCCCCAACTCCTTGGCCACCCGTTCCTTGGCTTGTGTGACTTCCCCGGAAGCTTTGGTTCGCGCGTCCTTCAACTGCGCCGCCCGCTCGTCGAGCAGTTTCTTTCGCGCCGTTTCTTGCTCCGCGTATACTTTGCCGCGCGCCTGCTTTAGAGCTTCCTGATATTGCTTGACCTTCTCGGCTGCCGCGGCTTGGGCCGCTTCCGCAGCCTTTTGCGCACCCACCGTGCGCGCGTCGCGTTCCGCCATCACCTCCAGGAGCGGCTGGAAGAAAAGCGTCCGTAAGATGAAGTAAAAAATGAGGATAATCAGGACTGTGGGCGCAGCCCCAAGGAACAGTTCGCCAAGTTGGTGACCGATGGAAGGCATCGAATTGTTGTGCCTAAATTTCCGTCGCCTCTGACCCAGATCCACGCGGGGCAGATAGGTTGGCAGCCACGCCTCGCTCCACCCCGTAAGAGCGTACGGTGGGCTTTAAGCCGCCGCTTTGAAGTGTACTTTATAGCATCCGTCGGGCCGGGCGTCAACGCAGGTCCCTAAGTGCTATACTCGTCCGGGATTGGTCTGCGGTAAGGCCATGTCTTCCTCAAGTCGTCCTGTCGTTCTGGTTGGCGCGATCGTCGCAGCCGGTCTTTGCCTGTTCCTTGCTCTCCAACTTGCAGCCCTAATGCTTCCTTTCGTTTTGTCCAGCCGCTACCGATGGCTCCTGGCGCCATTCGCTGTTCTCCTAATAGTTGGGGGTGCTTTTTTGCGGGCCCGCAAGAGGCGAAAGCCAGAATGCCAGCCGCGCTAGGCAGCTCAAGGTACTTGCGCACCTTGTGTGCCAACGTAGAGCGCATAAAGAGATTGGCTTGCCGCCATGAATAGGCGGTTCTTCTTGCTTCCGCCGAAACAAAGATTCGCGCACGTTTCTGGAAGATGAATCTTGCCGATGAGCGTGCCGTCGGGAGCGAAAACGTGCACGCCGTTGTAGCCTTCTCCCGCCCATCCCGCGGCCGACCACACGTTGCCATCCACGTCGCACCGGATGCCGTCGGAAGACCCCGGCGCCATGTTCGCAAACAGGCGGCCATTCTTTAGGCGCACGCCATCCTCGACGTCGTACACGCGAATGGGGTGCGGATCGCCGGCGTACTTAGGAACACCCGTGTCCACGATGTATAGCTTTTTCTCGTCTGGAGAGAAGCAAATCCCGTTGGGCTTGTCCAGATCGCTGGCAACTACGCTCGCCTGGCGCGTGTTCGGATCGAACCGATAAACGTTGGCCGGCAGCTCGAACGCCGCTTTGTGGCCTTCGTAATTGGACATGATGCCGTAGCCGGGATCGGTGAACCAGATGGCGCCGTCGGAATGCACCGCAAGATCATTGGGAGCGTTCAGCTTTTTGCCTTGAAACTGGTCCATAAGGACAGTGATCGCGCCATCGTGTTCGGTGCGCGTCAGGCGGCGCGTGTCATGCTCGCAAGTCAGCAGCCTGCCCTGCCGATCGCGGAAATTGCCGTTGCTGTAGTTAGAAGGGCTGCGGAAAACGCTCACCTCGCCCGTATCTTCCAGCCACCGCAGGATGCGATTGTTGGGGATGTCGCTGAACAGGAGATATCGCCCGTCTCCAAACCAAACCGGCCCTTCGGCCCAGCGCGCGCCCGTGTACAGGCGCTCGACTGCGGCATTCGCGACAGCATATTTAGCGAAGCGCGGATCGACAACTTCCACAGCGGGATCAGGATAGACAACTGGTGTTTTTCGGTCTTGCTCCGCGGCCAGGGCAATTGGTTTGCATGCCAAAGCGGTCGCCGCGCCCGCAGTGACGTTCAAAAAGGTGCGTCGTTTCATCGGCATTCCCCCGTCCAACAATTTTGCTCGACGCACTCTATCAGATCGGGGAAAGGGTTGGAGCCACTTTTGCGTTGCAACTGTGGCTAGCGCTGGCGGGGATGCCGTCCCTCATTGGGGCAGTATGCGATTCAATTCCGTTGCGCGGGGAAGCAGCGCCAGCGCCCCCAATTCGCGGAAGCGCGCGGCGCGTTCGCGGAAGCGATGTTCGTCTCGCGCAATGATCGCCAGGAACGGCACACCTGCATCTCGCGCAGCCAGCGCATCGTCAATGTTGTCGCCCAGGTATAGAGCGGTTGCCGGATCCCTTCCGTCGAGAATCATATGCAAACCGTCGGGATGGGGCTTCTTGCGGGCGTCGTCCATGGTGATGATCGTCCTGAAAAACCTTGTGCCCGGCCAACGATCAAACGTGAAGGAAAATTCCTGGCGCGTGCGTCCCGTGAACAGATTCAGTTCGAAGCGCAGCGCCCACTTTTCGATCTGCCGCGGAGTCACCAAAATCTTCTCGTTGCGAACGTTTCCCGGTTTTCCGTCGGTGCCCCAGTAAAATTTCTCGAAAGCAACTCGCGCCTCGTCGTAAGAAAGCGGTTTGCCCAAGGCGGTCACCCACGCCGCCACCATGCTCCAGTCGTCATTGAACCCCGGCTTGCTCTTCCATTTGTGCAACTCCGCATAGGTGACTCGCTTGCCGGTAAGGTAGCGCACCGTTTCCAGCGCCGACCGCCAATACGTTCCGCGCACGTCCACCAGTACGCCATCCACATCAAAAATCAGGATTTTTGGCCGCGTTGGAAGCGCCCTGCTGCGTCGCCCGGCTCGCTTCCTGGCTAAGGAGAGTTTTTTCGACACATTTCCTCATTCAAACGGCAAATAAAAAGTTTCGCCGCTGCGCGGCGTTGCGTCAAGCAGGCCTCGCTGTGAAAGGGCCAAAGTTGCTGCTAAATCCGGCGCGTTGCTACACTCTAGGAACGCTCGAAAGGAACCAACGCATGGCCAAATTTGGCGGAGTGGATTTCATCGAATTCGATTCGCAATTGAATGACGAGGAAAAACTCGTCCGCCAGACTGCGCGCGAATTCGTCGAAAACGAAGTCATCCCCATCATCGAAAAACACAGCCGCGAAGCCACTTTTCCGAAGCATCTGATCCCGCAACTGGGCGAACTTGGATTTTTCGGCGCCAACCTCCATGGCTACGGCTGCGCCGGCATGTCCAACGTCGCCTACGGCCTGATGACCCAGGAACTCGAGCGCGGCGACTCCGGCCTCCGCAGTTTTGTTTCCGTGCAAGGCGCGCTGGTGATGTATCCGATTTATTCCTACGGCAGCGACGCGCAGAAAAATAAATGGCTGCCGCTCCTGCAACAGGGCAAAGCCATCGGCTGTTTCGGCCTCACAGAGCCGCAATTCGGCTCGAATCCCGGCGGCATGCTCACCCGGGCCGTGAAAAAAGGCGGCAAGTACGTCCTGAACGGCGAAAAAATGTGGAT
>QHYL01000352.1 GCA_003224105.1 Acidobacteriota bacterium
CGTCCACGATGAGGAGTTGCTCGAGAACGAAACGCTCACCGACGCCGAATCGTTTATTACGCAGTTGATGCGCAGCGACCTGAAAGCGGACGTTTTCACTTTTTCCCAGCGGCTGCCTCACACTACTCCCAAATTTTCGTATTCCAAGGAATGGGACAACTTCGCGGTGATTCCCATTACCACTTATTCCGATTGGTTTAAGAATCGTATCGAGTCCAGCGTGCAGCGGGCTATTCGGAAGGCCGCAAAGACCGGGATTGAGATTCGCGTCACTCAACTGGACGACGAGTTTATACAAGGCATCGTGAACATCAACGACGATACTCCTATCCGCCAAGGAAGAACCTTTTGGCACTTCCACAAAAGTTTTGATGAGGTTAAGCACGAGCACCTGACTTACGCGGAAAGAAACATCTTCCTAGGTGCGTACCTTCAGGGCGAATTAATTGGCTATATCAGGATGGTCCGGGTGGGCAGAGTCGCGAGCGTCATTCAATTGCTCACCATGACCAAGCACTATGACAAGCGGCCGGCCAATGCTCTCATCGCCAAGGCTGTGGAAGTCTGCGATCAAAAAGGCATGTCCCATCTGATGTATTGCAACTACGTTTACAAGGATCCGAAGAGTTCACTCACCGAGTTCAAGAAGCGAAGCGGTTTTGAACAAGCGTTGCTGCCCCGTTATTACATCCCCCTTACGCTCAAAGGAAAAATTGCCCTCAAATTAGGCCTGCACCGCGGGCTCGCAGGTCAAATTCCTGAACCTCTGATCAGGCTCTTTTTGAGAATCCGAGGTTTCTGGTACGGACGCAAACTCAAGTCGGTCAAAGAAACGGCCTAGGGAAAGATATGCCGGGAATTGTTGGACTCATCACCAGAATGCCGCGCCAACGCGCGGAGCAGGAGCTTCTCCACATGGTGGAGGCTCTGCGGCACGAGGATTTCTACGTCGCAGGCACTTGGATCGACGAATCGCTCGGCGTGTACGTGGGCTGGGTCGCCCGAAAGGGCTCTTTCGCCGAAGGCATGCCTCTTTGCAACGAAAGCGGAGACGTGACCCTCGTATTTTCCGGCGAGGAGTTTCCTGAACCTTCTACCGCGCAGCAGTTGAGGAAGCGCGGCCACGACGTGGACTCTTCCGGCCCGTCTTACCTCGTCCACCTTTATGAAGACGATGAGTCTTTTCCTGTGGGACTCAACGGCAGGTTTCATGGACTCTTGGCGGACCGAAATCAGGGCAAGGCTGTGCTTTTCAATGACCGCTACGGCATGCACCGCCTCTATTACCACGAATCCCGAGATGCCTTTTATTTCGCCGCCGAAGCCAAAGCCATTCTCGCCGTCAACGCCAGCCTGAAAGAAAAAGCCGCATACTTTCATCCGCGCGAATGGGAATCGCAGGAGAAACTCCAGCCCGAAGCCTACTATCAAGCTTTGCGCGAGGCTTTCTCCCGGAACCTTCCGCGCTACTTCGGCGGCGATCAGCGAATTGGCATGTCTTTGACTGGCGGGCTGGACACTCGCATGATCGCGGCCTGGCAGAAGTCCGCTCCCGGCGATCTTCCTTGTTACACCTTCGGAAGCATGGTCCGCGACAATCACGATGTTCGCGTGGCGCGGCGTGTCGCCAAAGCCTGCAATCAGCCTTTTCAGGTGCTCCCGGTCGGTGAAGAATTTCTCGCCCGGTTTCCCTACTACGCGGAACGCGCTGTGTACCTCACCGACGGCTGCGTCGATGTAGGGCGCGCTCCCGACCTCTATTTAAACGAGAAGGCTCGCGAAATTGCTCCTGTCCGGATGACGGGCAACTACGGCGGGGAAATCCTCCGTGGCCTTCGCGCCTTCAAGCCCGAAGATCGCGTTCCAGGCTTATTCAGTCCGGAGTTCCTCGGACACGTGCATCGAGTGAAGGAAACTTACGACGGGCTCACACAGGGCCATCCCGCGTCCTTCGCCGCGTTCAAGCAATGTCCTTGGCATCACTACGGCATTCTGGCTCTGGAACAGACCCAGCTTTCCCTGCGGTCTCCTTACGTTGACAACGAGTTGGTTCGCACCGTTTTTCGCGCTCCCGACTCCGCCCTCGCAAATGATGGCGTCTCTCTGCGTTTAATATCCGATGGCAATCCGGCCCTGGCACGCATTCCGACCGATCGCGGCGTTGGAGGCAAGAGAAACCGCCTTGTGGGCAAAGCTTCTCGCGCCCTCCTCGAGTTCCAGTTCATGGCCGAGTACGCCTATGACATGGGCATGCCTCAATGGGTCGCGCGGATTGACCACGCGTTTTCGCCACTCCACCTTGAACGCCTTTTTCTCGGAAGACACAAGGTCTTCCATTTCCGCGTTTGGTATCGCGACGCCCTCGCTAGCTATGTCAAGGAGACGCTGCTGGACCCGCGCAGCTTATCCCGCCCCTATCTGGAGCGAAATGGACTGGAAGCCATCGTCCGTGGCCATCTAAAGGGAGATCAGAATTACACGAACGAGTTGCACAAGGTGCTCACGCTGGAGCTCGTTCACCGTATTTTCCTTGAGAATCAAGGAAGAAGCGGCGAGAGACGCGTGCCTGAAACCCCGTTGACTGCGGCGCAAGTCACTTGATGACCGCCGCTGGGTCGGTTGGCGGTAGGGCGGCGTCCCCGAACTGCCCACAAGTGGATGCGGATAGGGGTAAGGAGTGTAAAAGTTGGTCCAGGTATTCGGCGCCGTGCAAGTGTAAAGCGTGTTCGTATCGGTGGCCCAATAACCAACGACGGGCGTGCAAGTGCTCGGCCGCGACGAAAGCAATCCCTGGCCAATTCCGGCAGTGCCATCGAACTTTGCAGGTTCCTTGAAGTTGGGCAATTCCAGATAGTAGTCGCGGTTTTCTACGGCGACGGAATCAGCACTCGCCCAGTAGGCATCGCTGCTGTACCCTACTCGATGGAAAGTGTTATTCCAGATGTAGACGGGTTCGGATGCCTGGTGGGGCCATGTAATTTTCCCCGTGGCGCTGTTCACGAGATTGGGCCACCACTGGCCAGTGACCAAATCTCCCTTGCCTCGTCCCACCTGGTCGATGCAAGGATAGCCGGTGGAATTCGTGTTGCCGTCCCAGGAGGACCGCGATCCGTTCAAAGAGGAACCGCAATAGCCCCAGCCATTAGGAGGAGCCGTCTGTGAGTAAGTGGCGCTCTTTGTTCGCACCGTATCTTCATGGATAAACTGCACAAATCCTGTAATCGTGTTGCCCCACCACAAACCTGTGCCGGACTCCAATTGCACAACAAAAGCGAAATTATCGTTGGACGGGCTCGAGCTGTACGTCAGTGTGTTGCCGTATATCTCCATTGCCCGGCACCCACGATGAATATCGGGAGTCAACCCGTGAGTCTGTAGCCGGGCATGAGTTCCGACGTTGTTGTGCCGGAACACAAAGCGTGCCCCGGTGATGCAATCGAACGCCCAGCCATCTCCCGTAAAGGTATTGTCTTCGGCAAACATGAAGTTACCGGTCCCAAAATTCGGACCGTCCGCCCAGGAAGAATTGCCGTAGCCATCCGGGTCGCCCTTGCCGTTCCAGCCCGGTGAGGAAAACTCGATGAAAAACAGATTGCCTCCCTGGTCGAAAAGGTTGTGATCAATAACGCCGTAGAGCCAGCCTTGCGTTTGGAGTCCGTGCGTCCCGTTTCCGCCGATATGGAAGTGGTTATGGTCAACCCTTACGGCTTTGGAGCTTCCATAGATGCCCGCGACGCCGTTGTACGCAACCGTCTGGTTGGACGAGCTGGTGTAAATGGCCATCCCGGTTAAACGGAAGGATTTGCTGGCCGCGGTATTGATCGCAAGGGCAGGGGATCCTCCCCCGCTTCCGTGATTCGTATCATCATAAATAATGGTCTGGTCGCTGCCCCCGATGGGCGTTTGCGCCCCCGCTCCTTGAATGGTGGTGGAAAAAACCTGGTTGTAGGTAACCGCGCTGGTCCAGTGACATGTTCCCGCTGGAACACTCACGGTCGCGCCGTCCGCTCTGACCTTGCCCAAGGCTTTCTGGACGTCAGCGCTGCTGCAACTTGCGGCGGCGATCGTAGGAGCCTCTGGAGTGCGGAGCAGGAACAGCAGACTTAGGATCAGCCCAGACATAATTCCACACATTCTCATCACGCAGCGAACCTTTGTAAGGGAGACGCGATAGTTTCGATTCTACCAGAGGATCAGTTGACGATGGCCCCTAGGCCCGTCGGGGGCGCGGGGCGTGTTCCAGTCGGGACGGGGGCATTTGGGAAAACATGGTTGGTCCAGTCGAGCATCAAGTCTTCAAAGTACGTTGTGGTCCCGCCGGATGTTCCAACCTCCGCATTTCCGAATCGGAAACTCGCAAAGCTGAATCCAGTGTCTTGCACGACTGTCACTGTCGAACCTACTTGTGCGAAGTTGTTGCTCGGGTCGAACATTGCCAATTTTGCTGTGCCGCCAGACTCATCAAAAAGGAGTGAAAACGAATAGCGATGCCCCGGCGCAAGCGTTATGTTAGGGCTTCGTTGCACGCCGTTGGTTCCGTTTGTCTCGATGCGAACGCAGTAGCTCGGCTGGCCGTTGTTCAGTTGGAGCACGACTGCTGCCGATGAATTCGTATCGTTCAGCAATACTAGGTCGCTGTTTTGGCCATTGAAGCCCGCGTTGGCCGGTCCGAAGGTAATGAAACCATTGGCGACCACTGTTCGAAGGCCACTTTGAAAAGAAGAAGAGTTCGTTGTGACGTAGGTGAAATTCGAATTGTTATTCAGCGCTAGGGATTCCGTTGGGGTTCCAACGGGATAGGTCACTCCATTGACATTGATAGAGCCACCCATGCCGCCTTGGCTGGCGGCGACAGTAAACGCACTCGTCGAACTGACCACGCCACTGGATTGGTCCAGGGTCCACGATGACAAGGGAGGAGTACCCACCGCGCCTGCCGCTAGTATGGCCGAGGTCAGAGGAGTTCCCGGCACGGATGTGTTCATCTGCAACCACTCATCCATGTGCCCCCAGGTTCCTGAAGAATTTGTGAGCGGGTGTGGGTAAGCATAAGGCGTGTAATAGGTAGTCCACGTGTTTGTGCTTGCACAGCGGTAGAGCGTTTGGCTAGTCGCATCCCAATATCCTACGCCTGTCGTGCAGTTGGGAGCATTCGCATAGGCTCCAGAGGTTGATGGACTCAGCGTTCCGCTGCCGATCCCGGCTGTCCCGTTAAATGTCGTCGTCAGGTTGCTGATGTTGGGGAGCTCAAGATAATAGTCGCGGTTATTGACCGCCGAAGCGTCCGCTAAAAAATAATTTCCAGTCGCAATCGTGTTGGCCCACACATAGACAGGATCCGCTACTTGATTCGGCGATGTTTGTGTTCCAGTCACTTGGTCTGTCACGCTCGGAAACGCATTGCCTGTAAGCAAGTCGCCTTTCCCGCGCCCTACTCCGTCCAGGCACCCCTGTCCTGTCGAGTCAAGGTTCTGGTCCCAAGCGCTCGGCCCATGGGTTGTGCCACAGTAACCCCACCCGTTCGGAAGGGTTCCTTGTGTGTAGGTATCTCCAGTTTCTCTACGATAATCCACTCGAATGAAAGTGTTAAATCCAGAAACAGTATTACCCCAATAGAGACTTGTTCCACCTTCGTAGTCCATCAAGAAGGCAAAGGGCCCGGCAGGATAGGTTACAGTGTTCTTATAAAACTCCCACGCGCGAGGACCTCGGTCACGGCCCGTGGTACCATCGTGTCCGAGGCTGTGAGTCTGAGTTCTGGTATTGAGAAGAGTGTTGTATCTAAAAACCGCCCGTCCGCCTTGCTCTATGTCAAAAGCGGTTGCCCCGGCCGGTGAGCTGAATGTGTTGTTCTCGGCAAACAGAAAGCTTCCGCTCCCAAAATAGGATAGGTCTGCCCAAGATGCGTCCCCGTGCGTGTCACCGCTGCCGTTCCAGTTCGCTCCGTTAATCTCGATTTGGTTTACGTTCGTACCGTTGGCCACATCAAAAAGATTATGGTCGATGACACCCCAAACGTTTGCGCTTGCGATATTCAGCATGCGGAAACCAATGCCCGCGTTAAAGTGATTGTGATCCATCCTAAAGGAGTGAGAATTCCCGTTTACGCTGACAACTCCGCTGTTGCGCGCGTTTGTCTGAGAGGATATGAACAAGAACGAAATGCCTGCCATGCGGAAGGATTTGTTCGCGGCCGTGTTGATGACAAAAGTAGGATTGGAACTATTGGATACCACGTCAAAAATTACGGTCTGATCGTTGTATGCGGTCGGATTTCCCAGGCTATCGGGGGTAGTCGTTGTTCCTTGGCCCTGGATAACCGTCGAGAAAACCTGATTGTATGTTACGGTCGTTGTCCACTGAACGTTTTGCGCGGAAGTGCAGACGGGCAAAATAACAGTTGTATTGTCCGCAGCCACGGAGTTTAGGGCGGTCTGGACATCGGTGCTGGAACACGATGCGGCGTTAATTGTGGTCTGCGCCTTGGCGCTGAGGGGAAGGC
>QHYL01000353.1 GCA_003224105.1 Acidobacteriota bacterium
GTTTACACGGAAGTGGACTACACTTCGCCCGTGGGCATCGTTCTAGGAAGCGAGGGCCAGGGCCTGCACGAGTTGACACTCAAACGCTGCGACTTTGTCGTCTCGCTTCCTACCAGCGGCCCAGTGAAGTCCCTCAACGTTTCCGTCGCCGCTGGCGTGGTACTCTTCGAAGCCCTTCGCCAGCGCAACGCCGCATCGCGAAGCAAATGATTCCGCTTCGTTTATTTCTCCTTGAGAACTCAGAATTGAGAACTGCAGGCGAAGCGCTTACTTGTCGTACTGAATCAACGAAAACACATCCATGCCGTTCAGTTTCTTGCGGCCGCCGAGGAAAGTCAGCTCGACCGCGAACGCCCCGCCTTCCACTGTCCCTCCAAGTTTCTGAACGAGTTTGCAAGTTGCCGCAGCCGTTCCCCCAGTGGCCAGAAGATCGTCGCAGATGATCACGCGCTGCCCCGGCTTCACGGCATCTTCGTGAATCTCCAGCGCGTCTGTGCCGTATTCGAGCGCGTATGAAATGCTTGCTGTTTTCGCCGGAAGTTTCTTCGGCTTGCGAACCGGCACAAAGCCCGCACCTAGCCGGTACGCCAGCGCGGGCGCAAAAATAAATCCGCGCGCCTCGATGCCCGCTACCAGGTCAATCGTGTGCCCGTTGTAGTGCTCGCAGAGCCGGTCGATCAGCGTGTGAAATCCTTGCTTGTCTTTCAACAAGGTTGTGAGGTCATAGAAAAGAATTCCCGGCTTCGGGTAGTCCGGCACTTCGCGGATCAGCTTCTTCAGATCATTCATGCACACATTCTCCTTGTTGGAGTTCCATCGTGTCCTTCTTGCCGCCATCAAGCAGTAGGATTGATCACAAAGCTGCCGTCGTACTGCGTTTCCACGGGAGCGGGCTCTTCGAGCACTTCCGTCACGTCGGAGCCCAACGGACCGCGCTCCAGCAGCCTCCGCAATTCCCGATGCTGCTCGACCGTCCCTATGGCAAACACTTCCACACGCCCGTCCAGAAGATTTCTCACGAAGCCGCTAAGCCTCAACGTTTCTGCGGCGTGCTGCGTGAAGAAGCGGAAGCCCACTCCCTGGACCATGCCGGACACAATATAGCGTTTAGCTGACCTGGTTTCGCTCACGAACCGCAAAATTGTAGCAGAGCCGAAACGTTTCTTCCTCTTGCGCGGGAGGAAAATTGCCCCATCCGTGGACTTCCTTACACCTTATTACACCTTGCGTTACACTGGGAACCGATAGGTCTTACGGCGCCGCCTCATGCGTTAGGCGGCGCCAGAGGACGCTGCGCGCATCCAAGTGTTTATGACCCAAGCTACCTCAAGTCCTGGCGACGCTGCCAATTCGCGCTTGCTCGCCGCGCTTCTTTTCCTTTCTGTGCTGACTTTTGGCGCATCACCGCTCCTCGCGCAGGACGCGCCGCAAGGACCTATTGCTCCGCCGCCCGACCACCATGTCATCCGCCTCGGCAACGAGCCTGAGCCTCCCGCTCCGCCTTCGCTCCCTGAGTCCGAGATCATCCGCCGCTTTTCGCAGAAGGAAGACGAATATCTCGCCACGCGCACGCATTTCACTTACAAGAAGACCATTCGCATCGAGGAGTTCGGTCCGGACGGCAAGCCCTCCGGTGAATTCCAACTGGTGATGGAGCCGGCGCGTGACGCCGATGGGAAATTGTACGAGAAGGTCGTGCAGCGGCCGCAATCCACGATGCAGCATTTTTTCCTGCGATCGGAAGATCTTGAAGGTCTCGATCGCATTCCCACGTTTCCGCTGACCACAGCGCAGCTTAAGAATTACAACTTGAAGTATCTGGGCAAAGAACAAGTGGACGAAGTCGACTGCTACATTTTTCAGGTGAAGCCGAAAACCGTGGAACGCCAGAAAGCCTACTTCGACGGTATCGTTTGGGTGGACGCGAAATACCTGGAAGTCGTGAAGACCTACGGCCAGTGGATGACCGACCTCGGCCCCTTGCGCGTCATCAAGGACTTGCCTTTCAGTTTGTTCGAGACGTATCGCGAAAATGTTGAAGGGAAATACTGGTTTCCGAACTATGCGCGCTCCGACGACACCGCGGAAATAAAAGGCCAGCAGATTCCCGTGCGCATTGTCATCAAGTGGACTGACTTTAAGCCGCTTCCGTCCGCGCCGCAAGCCGCAACAGCGAACACGTCGGCACCTGCAAACCCGTAATCCTTCACGCCTCCGGCAGACGCGACTTTCATTTTGATCCGTTGCGCAAACGGTCCAAAACTTCCGGCAGCTCTTCGAGCGAGCCGAGAAGAAATTCCGGCTGCGCCGCGCGAAGCCGCTTCTCCGTTGGATAAGGACCCAACACGCCGATGGCCAGCACGCCCGCGCTCCGTGCCATCTCTACATCCTGAGGCGCATCGCCCACATACACGCAGCAACCCGGCGCCAACTCCATTTTCTTCAACGCGAGCCGAAGCGGAGCTGGATGCGGCTTCTTTTTCACCGTGTCTCCGCTGCACACGCGCGCCGAAAAAAGCCGTGTCAGGCGAAACTCGCGCAACTGTCGTGCCACGCGGTCACCGTCCCCGCTGGTTACCAGACCAAGGTGGTGCTTTCTGATGACCGCCTCCAGCACGCGCCGTGCCCCCCGGATTAGCTGCGGACGGTATTTTGCATAGTGCGCGCGCCATGTACGGTCCGCCGCGTTCCATAATTTTCGCGGCAACTTTGCTGCGCGATACACTTGATACCAGTTCGGGGAGTAGTGCCTCTCCAATTCCTCGATTCCCCACGCGATGCCCATTTCCTTGAACATCGCCAGATACGCCGAAGTATCCGCGTCGTAGGAATCGATCAGCGTGCCGTCCCAATCAAACAGCACACCCTGCAGGCACGGTTTCTGTTTCGCCGCCATCGCGCATCAGAGTAACAGAAAAATTTATGCTCAGTCACGGCTCTGGTGCGTTTTGTGAAGGATTTCGAGAAGCGACGGGACACCTTAAACGAGGAACGAGAAGAGCTGTGCGGGCTAGGGTTTCAGAAACCGCGAAGGCATGTCGTCGTCATGATCGAACTGCACATCATCGAAACACGCGGCCAAGCCATGCCATCCCGGCATGGCCGCCGCCTCAATGCGGCATACACGCGCCAGCGTGGTCATGACCACGCTTCCCATGCCCATGGGCTTGCTCACCAGCACAACTTCCAACATAATCCGCGTCCCAATCTCGACGTGCTTGGGGCTCAGGAAATAAATGCCGGTCGAACTGATATTGCGCATCACCAGCGTGATGGGATGCTCCTCAGGCACTCCACCTACTGCGCTTAGGCGCAGCGGCAGCTTCAACTTGGCCCGTGGGTATTGACGATGCTCGGGATGCACGCCTACCGCATGGGTTGGCACGCGAACGAACTGCCGGGGAAGGGAAGATCGCAACAAGGGAACGACCCGCAGCGAGAGAGTTCGCTGCGGCACCGGCCACTCCGTGACAATCTGCGGCTTCGGGCCCGCTTCTCGCGGCTCCGCCACGGTCTTGCCTGGCCAGGATTCGGCTGGAAATGCGTGTTTCGTCGCGCTCATTTCGCCCCTCAGAGACGAAACTCTACACGTGCTGGCTTTGGCCCAACAAGCTACTGCGCTGTCTTAAACTTTCTGGAAATTGCCCCTCCACGCCCGTCCGTGTGGGGCCGCTAACATCGCATGTGGAAAAGTTGATGTCAATCTGTGGAAAACAGCGGAAGTGTCTTATCCTTCAACATTTAGTAATGGTACGTAAACTCTCCCACTACATTCTGTGGATTTCCTTGCCAGAGGCCCAACCAATATGGTTCTCCAACGAACGCCCCTTTCCTGCTACTTCTACTCGATTGGAAGCTCCACCGGATTGTGGACGGTTTGTTAATCTCTTTGTTGATCCTTTTCGGATGGATTTGGCATCCCATCGCGGCTATTTTTAAGACTTTGGCCAGCTCAACGTAAATCATGTCCACCACTTCTCCTCCAGTGAATAGTACGCGGCCGCCAGATGCCCCCAAGGCGTCGTCCCTCCCTACCCACGGACACACCGGTGCGACGACCCTGGTTCTGGCGGCCTTTGGCGCCGTGTACCTCCTCTGGGGTTCTACCTATTTGGCTATGCGCGTGGGGATCGAGACCATTCCCCCGCTAATGCTGGCAGGACTGCGCCACGTTACCGTGGGCGTGCTTTGTTACCCTCTGTTGCGTTGGAAGACTGGCGTCCGCCCGACGGCCACGCATTGGAAAACTACCGCCGTGACTGGCGTCCTGCTCCTCTTCGTAGGGAATGGCGGCGTCTGCTGGTCGGAACAAATCGTGCCTTCCGGGATTACCGCGCTGCTGGTCTCGATGGTTTCCCTGTGGCTGGTCATTGTGGACTGGCTGCGCCCCGGCGGCCACCGGCCGGTGCCAAAAGTCTTGCTCGGGCTTTTCCTAGGATTTGGGGGAGTGGCGCTTCTGGTCGGCCCCGCTCATTTGGGAGGTTCGGAGCGCGTGGATCTGCGCGGCGTCGCCGTTTTGGTGGTCGCGTGTTTCGCCTGGGCTTGCGGCTCCCTTTACTCGAAGCATGGCGGAATGCCTGGCTCCCCCCTTCTGGGCGTTGCCATGCAGGGTCTCGTCGGCGGCACGGTGCTTCTCTTTGCGGGTTTGCTCAGCGGAGAGTTTCATCAGTTCCACTTAGCTGCCGTCTCCGGGCGCTCCTGGGTTGCGCTTGCGTACCTGGTCGTATTTGGTTCAGGCATCGGCTTCACCTCGTACCTTTACATCTTGAAGAAGAGCACCGCCGCGCGCGTGGCCACCTATGCCTTGGTCAATCCTGTGGTAGCGCTGTTTCTGGGCTGGCTGATCGCGGATGAAACTATCTCGCTGCGCACCGTCATCGCCGCCGTCATCATCCTTACCGCCGTCATCCTGGTTATCACCGCGCCGCATCCCGCATCTGCGCGCAAAGAGGACCTGGAACCTATCCCTGCCCCCGGCGAAGTCTGATTTTTGGTGTCTAACTCCCTTGCCGAGAAGCCACAAAGATGTCATCCCGAACCCGCTTGCGCATTTTGCAGGCGGTGTGAAGGATCTGCTTTTGCTTTAGCG
>QHYL01000354.1 GCA_003224105.1 Acidobacteriota bacterium
CGGCAGTTTTGGTTTTTCGTTCTTCGTTCTCGTTTTAAGAGGCTTGTTGAAAAATTAGGCGTATTCCTCGCAGATCTCGCGGCGATTTCAGCGGCATCGGCAAGCTAGCCTCTCCGCATACCTGAATCTAAATTAGATAAATCCTACAGAAGTATCGAAGTTTAGATTCTCTGGCTCCCAATTTGGCCTGTAAGTTATAGAAAAAACACAACCTTGGCGGCGCGGCGCAGTGGCGCACAAACTGCAATCCCATAGCAAAGCTCAAGCGGGATCCGCTTGTCTGGAAAGGGTTTGTTTGGGGGATTCCGCAGACAGAGCCATGGGGCGCAGGGATTTTTCATTCAAGAAATTGGAATTGTTCCATCAAATGGAGGAGAGCCAATGAATTGTGAAAGAACTGTGACAAAAGGCTGGCGCCGATTCGTGGCGCTGGCGCCGAGGTCCGCAGGGGGATCTCAAAGGGCAGGGAGTCTGTGGAAAGGGCTTTTTGTATTAGCCCTGACGGCGATGCTGCTGCCGGCAATTGCAAATGCGCAGAGGCTTGATGGAACGCTGCGCGTGACGGTTTCGGATTCGACGGGCGCAGGAATCCCGGATGCCAAAGTTACGGTCACCAACGAGGCGACGAATGTTTCGACGACTGCGACGGCTTCAAGCGCGGGTACGTTTGTTTTTCCGAACCTGCTTGTCGGGACCTACACGGTCACCGTCGAGAAATCAGGATTTAAGAAGACTGTAAACAAAGGCGTGCAGGTGGAGTCCAACCAAGTTGCAGAAGTGGCCGCCACGCTCGAAGTAGGCGACGTCTCGGCGGTCGTGGAAGTTTCTGCGGGGGCCGAACTTGTGAAAACGGAGTCTTCGGAGCTCGGCGCGACCTTCAGCAACCAGATCGTGAACGACCTTCCCGTGGGGACGCTGGGCGGCGACGTAAAGGAGTTTGCCGTATTTGTTCCCGGTACCACCACACAGCAGGGCGGCGTGCTAGGCTCCGGCGGATCGATTGGCGGGACACGTCCGCGCTTCAACGGTTTCTCCATTGACGGCGTCGATGACAATCGGTTGGATGTGAATGGCCCCACGCAGCCCGTAATTCAAGAATCGGTGGCGGAATTCACGCTGTTAACGAATCAATTTGGCGCAGAATACGGCCATTCGTCCGGCGGTCAGTTCAACATCGTCACGAAGTCTGGCGGCAGCAACTGGCATGGCGCAGGATGGTGGTTCAACCGCAACCGCGACATCGATGCTGCGACAAACCTAGAAAAGCAGAACTTCCTAAATTCACAAACCACGGCGACGCCATTGCCGGAAGTAAAGAATCGCTTTGACTATAACCGCGTGGGCGGCAGCGCGGGCGGGCCAATTTTGAAGAACAAATTGTTTATCTATGGCGCGTACGAGTTCCAGAATGAGGGCCTGGGATCGCAAGGAACGACCGTCCTGACGCCAACGACAAACGGCATGACACAACTCATGGCCCTGAATCCCAATTCAGCGGTAGCAGCCATATTGCAGCAATTCCCAGTGGCAGCAACAAAAACAGGGACCACCAACGTCTCTGTGAACGGCACAACGCAAGCCATCGACATTGGCCAGTTCGCCGGGGTTGCTCCGAGCTACTCCAGGGAACATGATTTTACCGTGAACACAGACTTGAACCTTGGGAAGCACCAACTTCGCGGACGCGTACTGTACGACAGATTGCGTCTACCTCAGGTCAATACGACTCAACCGCAGAGCCAATTTACAGGCACACAACAGTCCGATGCACGGAAGTACATTTTTACTGACGCCTGGACGATCAGCAGCCGGGTCGTCAACGACTTTCGGGCTTCTTTCTCGCGGTTGAACGGGCCGAACCTTGTTACACCGAGTCAGTTTGCGAATTTCCCCAACGTGGAGATCGATGAATTCGGCAGCAACCTTGGGCCTTTCAGTCTAGCGCCGCAGGGCTACACGCAAAACATCTATCAGCTTGTGGACAATGTGAGCTACATCCGGGGCAAGCACACCTTCAAGGCAGGAATCGAAGGGCGCGACTATATCGCTCCCACGAATGACCTGCCGCGGGCGCGGGGCGAATGGGACTACAAAACGCTCAATGCCTTTATCAATGATCTCGTCCCCGACGGCCTGAACGGCGCCCTGCGTGGCGCAGGCACTGGCAGCGTGGCGGACAACTATAAAGCCGTTTACTGGTTCGTGCAGGATGATTGGAAACTGACGCCACGACTCACGCTCAATCTTGGTCTGCGCTACGAGTGGTCCGGCGTGCCGCGCGACGAAGCTAAACAGGCGCTAAACTCCATCGCCGATGATCCGGCGGTAGGTATTTTCTTCCGCAAGCCAAAAGCGGATGTCAACAACATTGGCCCGCACATTGGTTTTGCCTGGGATCCGACCGGCCACGCGAAATGGTCCATCCGCGGAGGCGGACAAATTGCCTACGACGTGATTCCCAACAACTTCGCGATTAATAGCCTCCCACCAGAATTGCAGACCGAGCAGAATCCGGCGATCACTTGCTCGCTAAGCAATGCCCCGGCTTGGTGCCCCAACGGTACTGGCTTCTTGCAAGGCGGTGGGCTGTTGCAAGTGAATGTACCACCCACAACAACTGCAGAGGCCCGCGCTGCGACAGGCAGTTTGATTCCAGATCACATAAGTCCGAAGGTCATCTCTTGGTCGCTGGGCGTGCAGCACGAACTTTTCAAAGACACGAGCGTCGAAGTTCGTTATGTCGGCACGCGCAGCATGTCATTGCCCGTGCAGCAGCGGCTGAACTCGGGGTCGGCCTTCGACTCGCGGTTCCCCGGCGGTGGGCTCACGCCGCTTCCGACCTATCTGGCTGCCTCAGATGTTCCGGCCACGGTCGCTGCACCGGCAAGCACGCTGCAGCAATTTGATAATTTCAATCCCGCGGTGCTTTCCAGCGAAGGGTTTCTGGGCAGCATGACCACCTTCCCGCCTGCAGGCTCCGGGATTTATCATGCTGGTTCCGTGGATTTCATGCACCGGTTTGCGAAGGGGCTCTACTTCCGCGCGAACTATACTTATTCGAAGAACATCGACAATGCCACAAACGAATTGTTCAGCAGCCGCGTAAACCCGCGGCGCGCGCAAGACGGATTCGACTTCCCGGCAGAACGCGGCCGCTCCGCGCTTGACCTGCCTCAGAAATTTGCGGTGACGTGGGTCTATGACTTCCCGGACGTCAGGACCGAGAACCGCTTCCTCCGTGGCGTAGCTCATGGCTGGGAATGGAGCGGCACTTACCTGGCGCAATCGGGCCAGCCGGTGACACCTCTGTCAGCGGCTGACGCCAACGCCAATGGCGATCCCGCGGGCGACCGGACCATCCTAAATCCGAGCGGTCTAGGATTGACCGGTACCGTGGTCAACGCCGTGTGCAACGCCGGGGCGGGAGGAGCCACGTCCGTTGTAGGCATCGATCCCAATACGGGCGCGTGGCTGTGTGGTTCAGAAAATGATGCAAATATCGTCGGCTATGTCGTGGCTCCCGTAGTGGGCCCGGCATCAGCCGTGGGTGTGGACGCGGGCCTCATCAATCCCAGTGCGCGGTTTGTGCAAGCGCAGTTCGGGGCATTAGCGAACGTGGGCCGGAACACAGTAAGCTCACCCGGGCTCAACATCTGGAACCTGTCCCTGTTCAAGACAATGAAGTTCACCGAGCGTGCGTCCTTACAGTTGCGTTTCCAAACCTTTGACACGTTCAACCATCGCAACTTCAGCATTGGACTTCCGACGAACAACGGAGCAATCGACCAAAACAACCCTAACCCCTTGAGCTCCGGCTATATCAACGTGAACTCGCCGCTCTTCCTCAGTAAGTTCGATTTCGATGGCGGGAGCCGCACGGTCGAACTTGGGTTGAGGTTTAGCTGGTAGCTCCTTTTTAACCAGAGCAGGGCAACACAAGAGGGGGCTCCAGAGCCCCCTCGTTTTTTTCCTTTGCTCCCTTCTGTATTGACAAGAGAAGGCGGCACGGATAAACCTCTTCCTGTTATGCCAAAACAAAAACGCCCTCCCTGAAGCTTTCTCCGCGCTCAAGCCGCTGGGCTCGCGCGTTCATCCCATTACTGCCGATGAGTATCGTGGCCGCTTGCAGCACGCGCAGAAGTTGATGACGGAGCTGGAGCCGAAGTACGACGCGCTTTTCGTCGCGCCAGGAACTTCTCTTTATTACTTCACCGGCAT
Organism: Acidobacteriota bacterium; assembly: GCA_003224105.1. GTDB lineage: Bacteria > Acidobacteriota > Terriglobia > Acidiferrales > UBA7541 > Acidiferrum. Next base: position 4,219 of record QHYL01000354.1, read on the forward strand.
TCGCTGGGGCATGAGCGAGCGGCTGCTGGCGCTGGTGCTTCCGCGCACGGGCGAACCCATCCTTGTTGTGCCCGCTTTTGAAGAAGGGCGCATGCGTGAAAAGCTGCAATTTCCGGCGGAAGTGCGCATCTGGCAGGAAGATCAGAGCCCCACGAAAATTGCGGCTGTGGCGCTGGCGGATCGCGGGATTCGCGCGGGGAAAATCGGCGTGGAAGAAACCGCGCCTTTCACATTTTACGATCATCTACGCGCGGCGGCGTCCGGACTCGAATGCGTTTCCGCTGATCCCCTCACCATTGCCTGCCGCGGGCGCAAATCGGAGCATGAGCTGGAGCTGATGCGGCTGGCGTGCGAAGCGACGTTTGACGTTTTCCGCGCGGTCTTCGCGTCGGTCAAGGAAGGCATGTCGCAGGAAGACATCGGCAAGCTCGTGGAAAGCGGCTTTTCGAAGATGAGCCTGCACGGAGGCGCGCTGGTGTTGCTCGGGGTTTCCGCGGCGCTGCCGCATGGCACCATCAAGCCGCAAAATTTGAAAGAAGGTGACGTCATCCTGATTGACGGCGGCTGCGCGGTGGAAGGCTATCAATCGGATGTGACGCGCACGGGAGTTTTGGGCAAGCCTCCGGAAAAAGTAGCGCGCGTTTTTCAAGTGGTTCGAAAAGCGCAAGACGCCGCTCTGGATGCGGCTCGCGCAGGCCGCCTTTCCGGCGCCGTGGATGATGCCGCGCGCAAAGTGGTCACTGATGCCGGGTTCGGGCCGGACTACAAGACCTTCACGCACCGCCTGGGACATGGCATCGGCCTGGATGGACACGAGCATCCTTACCTTGTGCGCGGCAGCAAAACTGTCCTGGAGCCAGGCATGACCTTTTCGAATGAGCCGGGGATTTACCTTGTGGGTGAATTCGGCTTGCGTTGTGAAGACGATATGGTGATTACGGCGGACGGTCCGGCGCAGCTTCTGACGCCGGCGTTCGCGCCGTCTCTTGAGAAGCCGCTCGGCTGAGTTCTTTCTTTGGACATGTTTCTTCGGACATGGGGCATCGGGATTTTACCCGGTCTGTTCTTCCGGTTTCTCGCTTCGGAAATTCAACAGTTTGTAGGATTGTTCCTACACTCGAAGGTCAAATAGCATCGTGGGGCCCCGCGTCCGGCCTCCTTTCTTCGAGCAAGCCAAGAAAAAGTTCAGCAAATCCGAGGTGATCATGATCGTGCTCGATAGCCGTGCGCACCATTTTGCGAAGCGACTCATACCCATGATTGTGTTGTTGTCGGCTGCGCCCATTGCGCTGTGGGCCCAGGGCCAAGTTCCTGGCTACGCCATCCAAAGTTCCAAACACTACCGCCAGAGCGGCGTCGGCAACGGCCACGGCCGCTCCGGGTCCGCTAATCTGACCGCCCGCGCCCTTCTCGGCAAAGACAACAACACCACGGTTGAACTCACCACCGGAACACTCGATTCGAACGCCACGCCACCAGGCAGAATCGCCAGAGTACAAATGAAACCTCTGATGCCATCCGGGGAAGCGCTCTTTGCCCACAACTTCACCGGGCTTTCTGCCTCCTCCGGCTACTACAGTTTCTCCTGGCCCTCGCTTCATCGGGGCGAAAAAATTCAGCTTCAGAGTGGAATCAAGGGTATCGACGGCAACCGCACGGATGTCGTCACGGTTACGGAGACCGTAAAGATGCGGCCCGACCTGGCCGTGCAGAACTTGACGTTTCCGGAAACAGCCATTGTCCAGCAAGTCGTCAACATTCGCGCGAACATCACGGAGCTGAATGGAGACACAGGCGCCACGACGGCCTGTGTGCTGGCCGTTGACGGCAGCACCGTGGATCAAGCCAACAACGTTTACGTGGATGCGGGAGGTGGAGTGACCTGCGAATTCTCGTACACGTTTAGCGGCGCAGGAACGCACGCGATTCAGGTCTCCGCCGCGAATCCCGTGCCCGGAGATTGGGACAACAGCAACAATACGGCATCGGGCGCCATCACCATTTCCACGGACAACGCGGAACATGTTACGGGACTCTTCGTGGACAGCAATGTCGCTTCTCCCAAGCAGTGGACGCAGTCGTCTCAGGTGACGCTACAGGGAGCCACAGTCGAGAAGTACTCGAACACTTTTGGGAGTTCCATCCATCTTCAGGGTACTTCTACGTTGATTCAGGATTACGGCTGCGCGGGAGCCACCAGCGCGACGTCGTGGCAGCTTCCCGTGGACATTTCCTATACGGAAAGCATGGACGGAAATCAGATGATCGCCTTCACGGACAAAGGCCTGAACGCGACTGGGACTTCTGTGGCAGTCGTTCCATTCCCCGTTTGCAATTCCACGGCCGCGAGCGTGATTGCGCAGTATGGCAGTAACTTCGTCACCGACCATTTCGATTACATTGGATACGTGCAGTACCTGGACGGGGCGGGGAATCCGCTGTATTCGTTGCAATTTGTTGGCGTCGAGAGAGGCGCCGGGGACGTTACCTACTTTTCTTACGGCTATCAATGTTCGTGGTGGAATAGCTGCGGCAATCCCGCCGATTACTACACCTGGAACACTTCGACGGAGACGCAATGGGGGACACTGCTTCCTCTGGGCAGCATGTGGGGCTCGAGTATCGCGTCTCAGGACGCTTCGGGGAAGACGCTTGCTCAAGAGTTGACCGTCCCGCTCACGGCCACACAACAGTCGAATGTTCAGGGAAACTCCTGCGTGAACATCGGGCCCGACAGCTACGGCTACACCTATCAAACTTGTTCCGCTTTGGATTTTGAAACAACCGTGACCACGGGGATCTTTTCGTTCTGACACGAGGGGAGGCAGACGTTCTGAGAGGCGGCTGCCTCCGTTCATTTGGCGGCAAGCGCCTCGCAAAATTCCACGATGCGTTGCTCCGCCCAGAAGCGCTCGACGCCGCCGTGTTTCGAGATGAAGCCACAGTGGCCGCCGTGTTGCGGGGCGACAAAGCGAATCGCGGGATTGTTGCTGATTTTCGCGGCCACGAAAGATCGGTAAGGTACGAACGGATCGTCTTGTGCGGTGATCATCAGAAAGGGCACGTGGATTTTCGATGCGAGGCGCTTGGCGCTTGCACGCTCGTAATAGTGCTGCGCGTCGCGGTAGCCGAATTGCGGCGCGGTGATGACGTCGTCGAATTCCCGCACCGTGCGAATCGGTCTGAGGCCGTTGAAGGGGTATCGCTCCGGAAACAATTTTTGCTTGCGGGCGTAGCGGTCCATCAATCCAGAGACAAAGCGGCGTTGGTAGAGATAATTTTCCGTGCGATCTAGAGCGTCCGCACAAGCCGCAAGATCCAGGGCGGGACACACTGCGCAGACGCCGCGAAGCGAACTTGGCGCTGCTTCCGCAAATTCTCCCGCCATCTTGGTAACGAGATTTCCTCCCATCGAGTACCCGGCGAAGAAGATTTGTTCGAGTCCATCGCCGTTCGCGAGATCCTCAAGGACGGCCCGATAGTCACCACTCATTCCGGAATTGTAGAGCGTGGGAGTCAGAGCATCAGTTCCGCCGCAATTCCGTTGATTCAAGCGCACCACGTGAAAGCCGCGATGAAACGCCTTCTCCGCGATGCCGCGCATGTAATTCGAATCGCTCGAGCCCTCGAGGCCGTGCACCAGGACAAGGACCGGCGCGTCTTTGCGTTTTCCCGGTTGCCAATGGCAATGCCCAAGCAGCCACGAATCCTTGTCCACCTGAAAACGCCGCGCCTCCGGGGCCGGAATGTCGAAACGCCGAGGCACCAAAGCCGCCGCAATGGTCATCGCGTGCCCATTTTTCAGCAGAAAGTGCGGCTCAAACTCCGGAATCATGATCTCCATCTTAGAAAGTCGTTCGCATTTGAGAATAGCAGACGAAAGCAACGTAAACTTGACCCGCGTAGCCGCTACCCCTAGAATGGGACATTCACCGTGAGGCATTTTTTCGATTTTGATGTTTTGGTTTAACGGCCCAGCGGGCACCCGCTGGGCTGCGTTGCTTTATGGCCCTATTTTCTGAGCCAATTTGTTGACGTGAGGTTGGAATGAACGAAGGTTCGATTCCCGATGCTCTTACTTTTGACGACGTGTTGCTGGTTCCGGGCCGGTCGACGGTGCTGCCGACGGAAGTGGATACCGCCACGAATTTTTCGCGCAAGGTGAAGCTGCATGTGCCGCTGGCGTCCGCGGCGATGGACACCGTAACGGAGTCGCGGCTGGCCATTGCCATCGCGCGGCAGGGCGGCATCGGTATCGTGCATCGCAGCATGTCCGCGGAAAAACAGGCTGAAGAAGTGGACCGCGTGAAGCGCTCGGAAAGCGGAATGATCGTCGACCCGGTCACCATTTCTCCGGACATCACCATCCGACAGGCGCTGGAAATCATGAACAAGTACAAAATTTCCGGGCTTCCGGTGACACGCGGATCGCGCCTGACGGGAATTTTGACCAACCGCGATTTGCGTTTCGAGAAAAATCATTCGCAACTCGTCAGCTCGGTGATGACCAAGGAAAATCTCGTGACCGTGCCCGTCGGCACAACGTTGGACGAAGCGGAACGCATTCTGCAAAAGCATCGCATCGAAAAACTGCTGGTTGTGGATCAAGACTTCAACCTGAAGGGACTGATCACCGTAAAAGACATCCAGAAGAAACTGGAATATCCGCGCGCGGCGAAGGATGAGCATGGAAGATTGCGCGTGGGCGCGGCGGTGGGCGCGACGGGGGATTTTCTGGAGCGCGCCGTGGAATTATCCAAGGCCAAAGTGGATGTGCTGGCGATTGACACGGCGCACGGGCATTCGTTTCGCGTGATGGAG